>CALVJB010000011.1 GCA_944332025.1 uncultured Bacilli bacterium | reverse complement strand
TATATAAAAAAGCCATAAAACCTTTATATATCAAAGATTCTACGGCTTTTTAACTTTTTTTCATTATTTTATCCTGAGAACTTTGTTTTTTCTCTTGTTAAATATCAATTAATTATGTATAATTAATCTATAGAGTAAGAAAGGGTAAGCGGAAAGGTAGTGGTGTTAACTAATGAATCATATCTATACAGGTCTAGATATAGGGAATGGTGAAATTAAAATAGTAGTAGTAAATGCTAGTAGTGCTAGTAATACTAATAACTACCATATTTTAGCATCTACCTCAGTTAAAACGTTAGGATTAAAGAAAAATACTATTTATGATGAGAAAAAATTAAAAAGTTCTTTGTTAAATGCTATTAAATTAACAGAAGAAAAACTAGGTATGAAAATAAGAGAAGTAATACTAACTTTACCTGCTAATAGAGCTAGTATGACTATGGAAAGTGGACTTGTTAATATAAGAGAAAATAAAGTTAGAGGTAAAGATATAGACGCAGTTATACGTGATACTGTAGAAGATACTTATGATAATACAAGAGAACTTGTTAGTTGTCTACCTATATCATTTACAGTAGATGAAGAAGCCAGTGTTACTAATCCTTTAGATGAAGAAGGAGAAAAACTATTCTTAAAAGCTGTAGTTGCTACTTCTCCTAAAGAAGAGATATATCCATTTATCAATCTTGTTAGAAGTGTTGGTATTAATATAACTGATATAATCTATAATACTCAGGCAGATTACTATACAATAGCATCTAAAGATCTTGATCGTAAAATGGGAGTTGTTATTAATATAGGAACAGATATTACTAGTATTGGAGTCTTTAATAAAGGAATAATGATTAAAAATTCATATATTCCTGTTGGAAGTAGTAGTGTAGATAAAGATATATCTTTTATATATAAAGTAGATTTAAAAGAAGCAAGAAAATTAAAAGAAACATTTGCTCTATCAACACCTAGATATGCTGATAATAATGATAATGCTACTATTACTACAAAAGAAAATAAAAAAATTACTATTAATCAGATGCAAATATCAGAAGTTATAGAATCTCGTTTAAAAGAAATCTTAAAACTTGCAAAAAATGAAATAAATCGCTTAACAAAAAGAGAAATAAGTTATATAATTGTAGTAGGTGGTATTAGCGAACTTGCAGGATTTAACTATGTAGTTGAAGAAACTTTAGGAAATACTGCTAATTGTTTTAATATGACAGAAATAGGTGCAAGGCACAATAAATATACAAGTGCTTTTGGAGCATGTAAGTATTTTGATAAGAAATGTGTCTTGAAAGAAAGAGATATAAATATGTTTGATCTTGATGAAATAGAAAATTTTATATCACCTAAAAAGAAAAATGCAAATAATGATAATATGACAAATAAATTTTTTGGTCACTTTTTTGAAAACTAATTAAGGAGGAACAATCATGGGAAACGGACTAGAAATGGATCAATTAGCGAAAATAAAAGTAATCGGCTGTGGCGGTGGCGGTGGTAATGCCGTTAATAGAATGGTAGAGTCAGGTGTTAAAGGAGTAGAATTTATAGTTGCTAATACTGATTTACAAGTACTAAATAACTCTAAAGCAGATGTTAAAATTCAACTTGGTGCTAATCTTACTGATGGTTTAGGAGCAGGTTCTCGTCCTGATATTGGTAGAGAAGCAGCTTTAGAATCTAAAAAAGAAATAGAAGATGCCTTAACTGGTGCAGATATGGTATTCATCACTTGTGGAATGGGTGGTGGAACAGGTACAGGTGCTGCTCCTGTAGTTGCTGAAATTGCTCAAGCACTTGGAGCTTTAACAGTTGCTATTGTTACTAAACCATTTACTTTTGAAGGAAGAAAAAGAATGGACAATGCTCTAAAAGGTTTAGCAGAGCTAGAAAAGCATGTAGATACATTAATTGTTATTCCAAATGATAGATTAAGAGAAATTATTGATAAGACAACACCAATGTTAGAAGCGTTTAAAGAAGTAGATAATGTTCTTCGTCGTGGAGTTCAATCAATATCTGATTTAATTGCTGTAGTTGGACTTGTTAACCTTGATTTTGCAGATGTACAATCAGTTATGAAAGATTCAGGTCGTGCTATTATTGGTATTGGTATCGGGGTAGGAGAAGAAAGAGCGATAGAAGCTGCTAAACAAGCTGTATCTAGTCCTCTTTTGGAAACTAGTATTACAGGGGCAACCGATGCTATTATCAATATAACTGGTGGAGTTAATTTAACACTATTTGAAGCAGAACAGGCAGCTGAAGTAGTAAGAGCAGCCTCTGGTAATGATATTAATACAATATTTGGTTCAGTTATCAATGAAAACTTGTCTGATGAAGTAATTGTTACTGTAATCGCTACAGGATTTGATAAAAAAGGAGAAGAGAATACTAAACAACCAGTGTTCTCTAATGTAGGACAATCTAGTACACCTAATAGAAGAAGTAGAGAAGAAATATCATATGTGGCTACAATGCCTCAAACTGATGATGACGACGATGACGGTGGAGAATTATTAGATGATACAGATTATGATTTTCCTCCATTTTTAAGAGATAAAAACTTCTAGAGCTTAATTTTAGCTCTTTTCTTTTGACTATAATTAAGTTGACTGTAATTTGCACTAATGATAATATATAGATATTGAGACAAGAAATATTGTAAAAGGACTGATGTTATGAAACTTTTAGGTGTAATAAGAGATAATAATTATTTAGAATATTTAGATAATGGCTTAGATGGTATTATTTTACCATTAGAAAACTTTGCAGTTGATTATTTTAAATATTATAGTATTTCTAATATAAGAGAATGTAGAAAAAGTACTGATAAATTACTATATATAGTACTAAATAAAATGATATTTAATAATGAATTAAATGATTTACTTAGTGTATTAAAAGAACTAGAGAGTATAAAAATAGATGGTATTTTCTTTTATGATTTAGCAGTTCTAAACTTAATTAGAGAAAATAATTTATCAATAAATTTAATCTATAATGGAACTCATATGGTCACTAATAGTGATACTATTAATTTATATTATGATTTAGGTGTTAAAGGAGCATATTTATCTAATGAAATAACTAAAAATGAAGTACTTAATATAAGAAGTAATACTAAAAGTGATTTATTTATTTTATTACTTGGTAATCCAGTAGTCGCTATGTCTAGAAGGAATTTACTTACTAGTTATTTTGATAATAAAAATAAAAGTAAGAGTGACTTAATTCCTATTAAAGAGCCTAAAAGTGGGCAAGAGTTCTTAGTTAAAGAAGATAGTAATGGTACTACTTTCTTTTATAATAAACGTCTTAATTTAAGTAATGTTTATAAAGAATTAAAAGACTCTGGTATTAACTATGGAATTATAGAACAAGGTGATTATAGTTCTCTAGAATATAAAGAATTAATAAATGCTTTTGTTAATTTTGATAAGCAAAGAATAGATGAATTAGCAGGACATAATAGAGGGTTCTTATATAGAGAGACTATCTATAAAGTAAAGTAGGTGAGAAGATGAAACAAATTATTTTTGCAACTTCTAATCAATCTAAATCAAAAAGATTTAGTAAGGGATTAAAAGAATTAGGAATAGAAGTATTATCTTTAAAAGATATAGATATTAAATTAGATGTAGAAGAAGATGGAAATACTGCTATAGAAAATGCTTTAATAAAAGCAAGAGAGTGTTATAAGAAAACAAATAGACCTTGTATGGGTATGGATGATACCCTATATATGGAAGGTGTTCCTGAAGAAAAACAGCCAGGTTTATTTGTAAGACGTGTAAATGGTAAGAGTCTAACTGATGAAGAAGCACTTGAATATTATACTAACTTAGTAAAAGAATATGGTAAAAATGGTAGAATTAATTGTAAATGGATATATGGTTTAGCAGTTATTAATGAAAAGGGAGAAGAAGCTACATATACTTGGTCTAAAGATGATTTCTATATGGTAAGTACTAAGAGTAATAAAATTAATCCTGGATACCCTTTAAACTCTATATCTAAATATAAAAAACTAGATAAATATTTTACAGATGTTACAGATGAAGATATGAAGTTACTAGAAGTAAACGAAAATGATGTAGTAGACTTTATTGCAAGTCATATATAAATTAAGAAAGTAGTGATATGATGAAAAAAATAGAATTACTAGCACCAGCAGGAGATTTAGAAAGACTTAAAGTAGTTTTGTTATATGGTGCTGATGCTGTTTATGTAGGAGGAGAAAAACTAAGTTTAAGAGCGAATGCTACTAATTTTAGTTTAGAAGAATTAAAAGAAGGATGTACTTTCGCTCATAATCTAAAAAAACGTGTCTATTTAACCACTAATATTGTCTTTCATGATAAAGATAGAAAAGGTATGGAAGAGTATATTAAAGAAGTTATAGACTGTGGTATAGATGCTTTTATTGTTAGTGATTTATATCTTGCAAAATATATTATAGATAATCATAAAGAAGTAGAAGTACACATATCAACTCAGGACTCTATTACTAATATAAGTAGTGCTAAGTTTTATAGAGATTTAGGAGCAAGTAGAGTAGTACTTGCAAGAGAACTATCAAAAGGAGAAATAAAAGAAATATCAAGTATACCTAATCTAGAGACTGAAGTCTTTATTCATGGAGCCATGTGTACTTGTTTTAGTGGCAGATGTGCTTTATCTAATTATGTTACTAATAGAGATGCAAACCGTGGAGGATGCGCTCAAGTATGTCGTTTTGCCTTTGACTATGATAGTAATGATAAATTTACACTCGCTACTAAAGATTTAAACATGGCAATGTATATTAAAGACTTAATATATATTGGGGTTAGTTCTCTAAAGGTAGAAGGTAGAATGAGAAGTCTTTATTACCTTGCAACAGTTATAGGAAGTTATAGATTTTTAATAGATAGTATTTATGATGAAACCTTAACTGATGAAAAATTACTTGAATATCAAAAACGCCTTGACTCTGTCGCTAATCGTGATACAACTAGTCAATACTTTAATCATCTAGCAGATGAGACGGATCAATATTATACAGGTAGACAAGAAGTATCTAATCAAGAGTATTTAGGACTTATAATAGGTTATGATGAAAAGATGAAATCTATTGTTTTAAAAGAACGTAACTACTTTAAAGTAGGTGATGAAGTAGAGATATTTACACCTAATGGAGAGATTTATCCTTATAAAATAGAAACTATCTATAACGAAGATAATGAGAAAATAGAAGTTGCACGACATCCAGAAGAAATACTAAAATTACCATTTGACACAAGACTTATTCCTTATTCTATGATAAGATTAATAAAGAAAGGATAGTTGTTATGTTTAGATATTATAAAGTTCCAGTTTATGAGTTGCAGGAAGATTTAGTAAGTTATAATCAGTTGGATTATATTGTTGTAACACCATACCATCTATTTGCAAAAGAACTTTTAACAGGTTATTTTAGTATAGAGATTTTAACTAAAGAAATGGTAGGTGGTAATAAATTAAAATTAATTAGAGGAAATACTTTAGAGACTAAAAAACAAAATAGGGGTGTAGCATTATTTACATTCAAAGAAGAGTTTATTCCTAAGAATTTAGTAACAGAACAGTTTTTAGATTATTATGTAGATAATTTTGATAATTCAAACTTTAATAATATCTATAAGAATATAGATAATAAGAAATTAAGAAATATTGGTTGTAAGATAAGAAATTTAAAAAATAGTAAAAGGAGTTAAAGAAGTAGTTATGGGTAGTAAAGAATATTATATGGTTCCAGTTTATGTTATGCTTGCAGAAGATTTTGTTTGTGGAGAGGTTGATTTTAAGTTTTTAGATAAGATAATTGTATCTGAAACTAAAAATGGTTATCAGGAGTTAGATGGCTTTAATAATTTTGTTATTTTAAAGTCTGAAAGAGATGATAATAAAAGACTAAGTATTGTTAATTATGATGAGTGCCTATATTTAAATAGTGATGATTTTACTGAAGAAAATAGGGTGTTAGTTGATGATACCTTTGATAGAAATAATTATGTTAAAGATAACTTTGAAAATTATGTTAAGATGAGAAGAGGATTAGTAAAAACTAAAAAGTACTATGTCGGGAAGAAGTGATTTAATGGAAAATTTTGATAAAGCTAAAGAGAATTTTTTAAGCAAAGAAAAAAACTTAAGTAAATATGCTACTAGAAGTAGTGATGCTATTAGGTTTAAAGAGGAAAATGAAGATATTAGGCCTCCATTTTTTCATGATATAGATAGAATAATACATTCCTTGTCTTATACAAGATACTTAAATAAGACTCAGGTTTATACTCTTAATTCTAATGATCACGTTAGTAGAAGAATTACTCACGTTCAATTAGTTAGTAAAATAGCAAGAACTATTGGTAGGGCTTTAAACTTAAATGAAGACTTAATAGAGGCCATTGCCTTAGGTCATGATATAGGGCATACACCTTTAGGACATACAGGAGAAGCAATATTAAATAGATTATCATTTAAAGAACTAGGAGAATATTTCGCTCATAATATCCAGGGAGTAAGATACTATATGTTTGTGGCAACTGATGGGAAAGGACTTAATTTAACCCTTCAAACATTAGATGGTATTATGACTCATAATGGGGAGATGTTAAGTCCAATATATGAACCAATGAAGAAGGATAAGGATGAGTTTTTATCTGAATATAATGAAAGTTATAAAGACTTAAGGAAATCTAAAACATATCGTCCTATGACTTTAGAAGGTTGTGTAGTTAGAATTAGTGATATTATAGGATATATTGGTAGAGATATTGAAGATGCTATTATGATAGATAGATTTAAAAGAAGTGATATACCAGAAAGTATAAGAGATGTTTTAGGTGATAATAATAGAGATATTGTTAATACTATTGTCTTAGATATTATTAATGAGAGTATGGATAAACCTTATATTAAGATGAGTGATAAAGTTTATAATGCTCTATTTGCCTTAAAGAAATTTAATAATGATAATATTTATAGTAAGTCTATGACTAAAGAAGAATTAGACTATTATGAAAAAGGTATTAATAAACTATATCATATCTATTTAGAAGATATAAAATCTAATAATAAAGATAGTATTATTTATAAAATATTTTTAAATCATCAAGATGAATTATATCTAAAAAACACTAATATAAAAAGACAAGTAATAGACTTTATCGCTGGTATGACTGATGACTTTTTAGTAAGAGAGATTAAGAAATATGAGTAGAGTTTTAGAGTGTAGTACTTTAGAAAAAGATATATTAACTAAAGTAAAAAGAGATGTTAAAAATAAGAAAGTTACTCTTGCAATTATCAGCTTTAATGACTCTAAATATTGTGAGTTACTAATAGATAAATGTGACGAATTAGATGTATATTTTAGATGTTACAAACTATATAATTCTAATACATCAAAAGTTACATCTTTAATAGATGAATTAAATAAAGATAGTGAAATAACTGGTATTTTATTAGTAGAGCCTATACCTAAAAATATAGATAAATATTCTTGTTATAAGCGAATAGATATAAATAAAGATATAGATGGAGTAAATCCTCTTAATCAATATTATTTATCTATAAATAGACCTAGATTAATTAATTCGACTGTACTTGCAGTTATAAAGATATTAGAGTTTTATAATATCTCTTTAAGCGGGAAAAATGTTACTATTATTGGTAGAAGTTATAATTTATCTAGGCCTCTTGCAAGTTACTTAATAAATAAAAACTCTACTGTTACGATGTGTCACTCTAAGACTAAAGATTTAGTTAGTGTGTTAAAAAATAGTGATATTGTTATAAGTGCAACTGGTGTTAATAATCTTTTTAAAAGTAGTGATTTAAAAGATGAATGTGTTGTTATAGATGTAGGACTAGGAGATGCTTTAATAGATAGTGATACTGTTAGTTATACTCCGAGATTTAAGGGAATAGGCCCTTTATCTATCGCATGTCTATTAGAAAATTTAGTTACTACTTGTAAAGATAAAAAATAAAAATTATAATAGATATAGAAAGAAGGTATGTTTAATGAAAATTTATGTATGTAAAAAATGTGGAAATGTTATTTTAAAATTAGAAGATAAGAGCGAGGCTCTAGTATGTTGTGGAGATAAAATGGAATTAATTGATGCTAATACTGTTGATGCTGCTACTGAGAAACATTTACCAGTTTATGAGATTAAAGAGGGAATGATTAATATTAAAGTAGGAGAAGTGGAGCATCCTATGACTGAAGAACATTATATTTCTTTTATAATTCTTGCAAGTGATGATAGTTATATGATTAAAAAATTAAAAGCAGGAGATAAACCAGAAGTAAGTTTTCCTTATAGTAGCGAATATAATAAAATCTATGCTTACTGTAATTTACATAGTCTTTGGCTTACTGAAATTAAATAATTATGAATATTTATCATGAATTAAATAAAGTAATAGATTATATAGAAGATAACCTAGAAAATGATATAGACTATGAAAAAATCGCTAGAATTCTAGGAGTTAATGTTTATACTGCTAAAAAACTTTTCAGCTTACTTTGTAATAATACAATAGCAGAGTATATTAGAAAAAGAAGATTAACATTATCTTTTTATGATTTAACTGTAAAGAATGAGAAAATAATAGATGTTGCAATTAAATATCATTATGATAATCCAACATCTTTTTCAAGGGCTTTTTATAAGTTTTATGGAGTTAAACCTAGTAAAGCGAAAGAATTAAAGACTGGTATTAAGACTTTTCCTAGAATTGTCTTTAAAGAAGAGATAACTGATAGTAGTGATTTAATATATAACATTATTTCTTTAGATGAATTTATTTTATATGGAGTAGGTGTTAAGACTACTAATGATACTATTAAAGAAGATGCTCCAAGATTTTTTGATGAGTGTATAAATAAATTTAGTAAGTATCCAGATTATGGTATGGTTACTTATGAAGATAGATATAAAAGTGATAGATTTGAATATTGGTGTTTATATAAAGAAAAATTAACAGGCTTATCTAAATATGTTATTCCTAAAAGTAAATGGATTGTCTTTATAATAAATTCACAGGAAGCAGAAGATATTAGAAGAGTTAGTCAAAAGTTTTATAAGACAATGTTTTTGAATTTGCAATATAATATTAGACCATTACCAGAACTTGAATATTATCACGATGGAATAACAGAGTTTTTAATACCAATAGAAGATTAACAAAGAAGTAATTTACGAAAACTCGTACTATGAAAGATACGAGTTTTATGTTACACTAAATACGAATACATTTATTTGGAAAAACTAAGCCTTTTCTATAATTTTAAAATTATAGAAAGGAGCAAGATATATGAACAAACGAGAAAAATCATATTTCATAATTATCATTATCTTGTTATTCATTATTATCACCTTAATCTTTAGATAATAATAACATCTAATTTCTTTTGGAATTAGATGTTATCTAAAAAAACACATTTTTTTGAAAGCATCTATTCTAATAGATGTATTCATTTTTATTTTATGAAGAATCTCTTCATATATGTATTGTATCACACTTTTCTATAAATTAATAGACCTAAAAACTGACAAAATATAAAATATAAATGTCAGTTTTTTTCTTTTCATTTATGTTAAACTTCACTAAAGGGGAGTTTTAATATGATAGTACAATCTATTTATTTAAATAAAGATAATGTTTCAAAAGAATCTTGGCAAGAATTGATAGATTATATATGTAAATATAATGGTACTTTTAGAAAGTTTAAAATAGTTATAGAAATATCTAGTAATAAAGTTAAATACTACTTAGTTACAAAATATAAAGTGCCACCAACTATAAACTCTATAGATGACTTTTTGATAAAAGAAAATGATGTAAATATAGTAATTGATTATAATAAAGGGAAACCTGTTATTTTAGATGTCGATAAAAATGCTGTAGAACTTTTTGATATTAATAGATTAAAACATAATAGAGAACTTAAGTATATTATTATTAATATAATACCTTTTGGTAGTAAGAGACTATTTAAGACTTATTTATTCTTTAAGAATGGTAATAATTATATTAGAAGAAGATTTTTAATAGCAAGACCTACTTATATACTTAGTGTTGATTTTAGTAATAATAAAAGATTTTCTTATGAGAAAAAGAATAAATATTTAAACTTAGAGAAAGTATTACCTCTTTTAACTAGTGATAATACTGGTATTTTTAGTGTAGATGCTTTTCCGTATCTAAATAATAAGTTATTTCTTGATTATAAAGATTATGACTTCTTTAAACATTCTTTAATAGTAGGTAGTAGTGGAAGTGGAAAATCTAAACTTATCAGTTTATTAGTTAAAAATTTAATGTTAAGTAGTGATGAATATAAAGTTGTGATAATAGATCCTCATGCTTCTATAGAAAAAGATATTGGTGTGTTAGATAAATGTAGAGTAATAGATTTCTTTAATGATAGATGTGATTTGTTTTTATCTCGAAACAGTGATGTTGTTATAAAAAATGAACTGTTATTATCAGTATTTCAAAACTTGATGAGGGACCAATATAATTTAAAATTAGAAAGAGTTTTACGATATACAATTAATTTATTACTTGTAAAAGAAGACTTTTCCTTTGCTAACATTAGAAAAGTTTTACTAGATTTAGAGTATCGTAATAGTCTAGTAAAAGAACTAACTCCTAAACTTAATGATACAGTTATTTCTTTCTTTTTAACAGAATTTAATGACTTAAAGACTAATTATTATAATGAAAGCATTTCTCCAATAATTAGTTTTATAGATGAGATGTTAGTGTTTTCTACTTTTGAAAAGCTTGATGAAGGAATCCCTGATGTAATAAAAGATAATGACTTAACTATATTTTCTTTAGATAGAAGTATTTTAGGTGATAGAATTGTTAAAACTATTTCTTCTTTAGTAATGGAAGGAATACTAGAATCTGCTATAGAAGATAAAATAGGTAAGAAATTAATACTAGTTGTTGATGAAGTATCCTTACTTGAAAATCCCATTATGGAAAGGATTCTTGCAGAAGCGAGAAAATTTGATATCGCTCTTATTCTAACAGAACAGTATTTCGGACAGATTAGTAAGAAATTACAAGATTCAATCTTTGCCAATGTTATTAATTACTATGCTTTTAGAACTTCAAGAAGTGATGCGGTTATATTAAAAGATGTTTTAGATATTAAATTTGCTAGAAGTGTAACTGATGAAGATAAAATTAATTTACTTACAGGTTTAAATAATAGAGAAGTTGTAGTAAGAGTAAGTAAGTATGGCAAATTACTACCAGTAGTTAAAGCGAAAACTACTGATTTTGTAGCAGTTCCTTTGAAAAGAGATAAAGTTAAAGTAAGTGACAAGATTAAAAAAGTACAAAATAATGTTAAGAATAATTTCTCTAACTTTACAACGAGAAAGTTAAAAGATATCTTAATAACTCTTTCTAATAGTAGAAAAAAAGGAAGTAATAGATATGAGTAGGGAAGAAATATTATTGATTATAAATAAGATATTTAAAGCAGTATTTCTAGTAGAGAATAAAGATTCCTTAGATAATATTTATAAAAAATATGCTTTTGATATAAAGCTTCCTCGTAAAGTTTATGATAATTTGACTAATGAAGAGACTTATACTGATTTTGATAATGCTACTGGTTTTATTACTAAATATAATATGGAAAGACTTGATAGTAGTAAAGGGTTTATGAAGGAAAAGATATCTTTTAGTTCTTTAGAAGAATTAATTAGCACTTGGGAAGATATTAACACTATTACAACTGAGAGGTGTTATAATTCTACTTATGTTAGTAAAAGTGATACTATATATGATTCTAGTTATGTCTATAATTCTACAAATTGTTCTAATTGTAAAAATATAGTATTCTGTGATGGTTGTGCTAGAAGTGAATACTTATTAGCATCACAACGCAGTGGTAACTGTACTTTTTCAATTAGGGTGGATGATTCTAATAATTGTAGTAATTCTTATAGTGTTATTTGTTCTAATAAAATAAGTAATTCTTTGTTTATTCAAGACTGTTTTAATTTAGATGAATGTATGTTTTGTTCTCATATTGCTAATAAGAAATATTGTATTTGTAATATGCAATATGAGGAGTACGAATACTTTGCTATAAAAAAGTTAATAATAGAGTGGATTGTTAATTCTTAGTATCATTTCTAAGTGTAAAGCATACTATATCTAGTAGTAATTTCTAAAAAAAATACTTGCTATTTTGCTAAATTTGTGCTAAAATTTTACTCGTATTATGGTTAGGGAGAGCCTAGCTAGTTTATATTAATTTTTGAGGTGATTACAATGGGAAACAAAAAAACAGTTTATTTAACAGAAGAAGGACTTAATGATTTGAAAAATGAATTAAGTGAATTAATAAATGAAAAAAGACCTGCTAATATTCAGGCTATTAAAGAAGCACGCAGTTTAGGAGATTTATCTGAAAATGCTGACTATGATGCTGCTAAAAATGAACAAGCTCAAATTGAAGGTAGAATTAAAACTATTGAGAAGATGCTTGAAAATGTAGAAATTATTAAAGATATTCCAAAAGATGTAGTTGGTCTTGGTAGTACAGTTTCTATTAAATATGTAGACGATGAAGATGATACAGATGAATACCAAATAGTAGGTAGTCAAGAAGCAGATCCTTTTGAAGGAAGAATCTCTAATGAAAGTCCTATCGCTAAAGCACTACTTAATCATAGAGTTGGCGATGTTATTACAGTAGAAAGTCCTAATGGAAGTTATGAAGTTGAAATAACTGAAATAAAATAGTCCATAGGGCTTTTTATTTCAAAAAAAGAAAGATTTTTCTTATCTTCCTCTATATGGGGGTCTATAAAAATAATATGGTGGATATACTTGATAAACTGGAATAGGGTACATTGGATAAAAATTAGGCCTATTATTGCTTCCTAGTCCATATCCTATAACACCACCAATTATTAAAGGAATGAAACCATTTCTATTATTGCTTGGGTATATAGGTCTATTGTACATGACTTTCTCCTCCTTTATTTGTAGTTTATGTTAACTGATATAATAGGAAAGTTTTTCTGCCTAAAAATTGTAAACTATTATTTTCAAAAGGTTAAGTTTGTGTTACAATTAACTTAAGTTAGAGGTGATAGAAAATGAAAAGTAAAAAGAAACAAAAACAGAATTATATAATTTTAGTAGTTATATATATAGTAGTAATAGTTCTAGTATTGTACTTAGCTAGTCTTTATAATAATTATGAATCATATCAAAAAGAAATTCCTGTATTAAAGGATATTGTTCTTGAAATTAATTCTAAAGAAGTAGAACATTATTTAACAGAGAATCCATCACCAATTTTATATTTGTGTACTGCTAGTGATAGTGATTGTAGAGAATTTGAAGAAACTATGAAGTCGCCTTTAGAAAAAAATAATTATGAAGATTTAG
This sequence comes from uncultured Bacilli bacterium, assembly GCA_944332025.1. Taxonomy (GTDB): domain Bacteria; phylum Bacillota_I; class Bacilli_A; order RF39; family UBA660; genus Onthousia. Next base: position 20,993 of record CALVJB010000011.1, on the reverse strand, counting down.
TTTATGTTAATTTAGAGGATGTAGATGATAAAACATCTTATGTCAATAATTTACTAGCAGACTCAGATTTTACTGTCCTTAGAACTCCATGTTTAATTAAATTTACTGATGGTGTTCCTACAGATGTTGAAGATGGACTAAATGGTGCAATTTTAACTAGAGAAGAAGCTTTGAGCTTTTTAGATGTTAATGATACAACAGAAGAATAGACTTGGAGGTACTATGAATCATATTGTTTTGTTTGAACCTGAGATTCCACAAAATACAGGTAATATTATGAGAACTTGTGTTGCTACTAATACAAAATTACATTTAATTAAACCATTAGGATTTTCTTTAGATGAGGCTCATTTAAAAAGAAGTGCAGTTAACTATATAGATAAATTAGACTATGTTGTATATGAATCTTGGGATGATTTTACATCTAAAAATAAAGGTGTTTATTATTATTTAACTAGATATGGAAGAGTTCCTCATACTAGTTTTGATTATAGTAATAAAGATAATTTAGACTTATATTTTATCTTTGGAAAAGAATCTACTGGTATTCCAAAAGAAATATTAAAAAATGATTTATCTCATTGTCTTAGAATACCAATGACATCTAATGTTAGAGCATTAAATATTTCTAATAGTGTTGCTATTGTTATATATGAAGCTTTAAGACAACAAAATTTTAATGATTTATTAAGAGAAGAACCAGAAGGAGGAGCTTTTAAAGGGGCAGATTATTTAGAAAGATAAGTATTCAGTAATTGCAGTACAAAAAAACGTTTGACAAATTATCAAAAATATGATAATATATCAGCACGCAGTAAGAAAGGAGCAATTAATGAATAATTATCAAATAAGAGAAAAGTCATATACTGAGGCTTTAGCTTCGGCTAGAGTCGGAGGGAATTTAGCTAATAGTTTAGTTAAAACTATGCCTAATATGACATCTCAAATTGCAACTGTTCTAGGTAATACTAAAGAAGGAATTACAGAACAAAAAAATCAAACTTTTGATTTAGCATATTTTCAAGGACTTGCTAGAGAACAAGAAGCTAGAAATTTGGATTATATGAGAAAACAAGCTAGTATGCATTATAGTAATAGAAAAAGATAATCGTTTGTGGCGATTATCTTTTTTCTTTTAAGCAGCTTGCTTATCTTGTTTTCTTAAACTTCTAATTTCTCTTGCACTCATTCTAATTTTAGTTCCATCTTCAAGTCTAATTACTTGTAAATTTGGTTTTTGTTGTTTTTTAGTAGCATTTAAAGCATGTGATCTACTATTTCCAGTTAAAGGCTTTTTGCTAGTAACTTTCTTTGCCATAATAATTCCTCCTTTACTAAACGTTTCTGCTTTATAACTTTATCATAAATATAACACAAAGTCAAATAAAATCGCATAATTTTATTGACTCGCATACATCTGTATGATATAAATGAAGAGAGGAGAGTGATTATTATGTATAATATGTTATATGTTAAGAGTAATTACTCTTTACTTTCTAGTCTTTTAACAATAGATGATATTATAGATTATAATATAAAAAATAATAGAACTAATGCTATTATCTGTGATGATAATATGTATGGAACAATGGAATTTATTAAGAAGTGTAATCTTAAGAAAATAAAACCTGTTGTTGGGCTAGAAGTATCTTTTGATAATTATAAAATATTACTTTATATTAAAAACTATCAGGGATATCTTAATCTAATTAAAATATGTACAAGAGTAAATGATAATAGTATTACAATAGATGATATTATTAAATATAAAAATAATCTTTTTCTTTTAGTACCTTTTGATAGTTTAAATTTCTATTTAGAACATAAAGATAAATTTACGGATATTTATCTTGGCTTTAGTAATAAGAAAGAGGAAAGTGAGGCTTTAGTTATTACTAAAGATATAGTTTATTTAAAATCATGTTTATATAAGAGAAAAGAAGATAGTGATTATTTAAAATATCTTTATTTAATTAGAGATGGTAAGACTCTTAATGATAATATTAGTTATGATACTTTAAATAAAGAATTAGAAGTTACTGATATTATTAATACTTATGAAAATATAGGACTACTTAATACTTTAAAAATAGTAGATGAATGTAATTTAGAGTTTCCTAAACCTAGTTTATTACTACCTATATATGAATGTCCTAAAGGAGTAGATTCATCTATTTATTTAATGAGTCTTGCTAAAGCAGGGCTATCTAAAAGACTTAATAATAATGTTACTAAAGATTATCTTGATAGATTAAGTTATGAGTTAAATATAATTAATAACATGGGCTTTGCCAATTACTTTCTCGTTGTTTATGATTTTATTAGATATGCTAAAAAGAAAGGTATATTAGTAGGACCAGGTAGGGGTAGTGCAGCAGGTAGTTTAGTAGCATACTCTCTTGGTATTACGGAAATAGATCCTTTAAAATATAACTTACTATTTGAAAGATTCTTAAATCCAGAACGTAAGACTATGCCTGATATAGATACAGATATACCTGATATATATCGTGATGATATTATTAATTATGTTACTGATAAGTATGGTAAAAAAAGAGTGTCTGGAATAGTTACATTTGGAACTCTTGCTGCTAAACAAGTGTTAAGAGATGTATCTCGTATATTTAGTGTACCTTTATATAAAGTAGATAGACTAACTTCTTTTATACCTGTTATGTCTCATAAGAAGTTAGAGGAGTTTTATAGGGAAAATGAGAAGTTTAGAGCATATATAAATAGCGATGAAACATTATCTAAAGTCTATAAAGTCGCTTCTATTATCGAAGGCTTTCCAAGACAGATTGGAACACATGCTGCGGGTATTGTTATGTGTAAGAAGGACTTAGATGAAGTTATTCCTTTAACTAAAAGTGATGATATGTACTTAACAGGATATTCTATGAACTATTTAGAAGAGTTAGGTCTATTAAAGATGGATTTTCTAGGAATTAGAAATCTTACTATTATCATGAATGTCATGGATATGGTTTATAAAACTAGAGGTGAAAGAATAGAGTTTAATGATATTCCTCTAGATGATAGAGATACTTATACTTTATTTGCAAATAGTGATACTAGTGGTATCTTTCAATTTGAATCTAATGGAATGAGAGGTTTCTTAAGAAAGCTTAAACCTAGTAGTTTTGATGATTTAATCGCAGCGATCGCTCTATTTAGACCTGGTCCTGCTGAAAATATAGATTTATATATAGCAAGAAAAGAAGGAAGAGAGAAAGTTATATATCAAGATAAGTCCTTAGAACCTATTTTAAAAGAAACATATGGTATTATGATATATCAAGAACAAATAATGCAAGTTGCAAACATATATGCAGGTTATACATTAGGAGAAGCGGATATTTTAAGACGGGCGATTAGTAAGAAAAAAGTAGATGTTTTGAAGAATGAAGAAAGTAAATTTATAAGTAAAGCGAAAGCGTTAGGACATGATGAGAGTATTTCTAAAACAATATTTGCAAGCATCTTAAAATTCGCCGGTTATGGTTTTAATAAATCCCATGCTGTTGCATACTCTCTAGTCGCTTATAAAATGGCTTATTTGAAAGTACATTATAAGTTAGAGTTCTATGCTAATCTTTTAAATAATGTTATAGGAGCATCCTCTAAAATGCAAGAATACTTAAGAGAGATAAGAAGTCATGATTTAAAAGTATTAAAGCCTGATATAAATAAGAGTACTAATAGATTTGTTATTGATGGTAATAATATAATCTTTCCGTTTTCTACTATTAAAGGTGTAGGAACAAGTGTTTCTAGTTTAGTATTAAAATCAAGAGATAAAGAATTTACTGATATATATGATGCTTTTTCTAAGTTAGTTAGAGGAGGGGTTACTAAAAAACAATTAGAGTCTTTAATAAAAGCTGATGCTTTTAGAAATTTAGGGTATAATAAAAAAACATTAATTACTAATTTAGATAGTTTAGTTAATTATGGAACTTTAACTATAGATTTAGATGAGAGCTTAGTATTAAAGCCAGAGATAATTATTACTAATGAATTTCCTAATAGTGTTTTATTAGAACAAGAAGAAGAGTGCTTTGGTTTTTATATTAGTAATCATCCTGTTACTACATATAAGAGTAAGTATCAGAATATTGTTAGTATTAATTGTATAGGTAATTACTTTAATAGAATAGTTAATGTTATGGTAATGGTAGAGAAAGTTAAAGCGATTAAGACTAAGAAAAATGAAGATATGGCCTTTATAACTGCAAGTGATGAGACAGCCTCTATTGATTTTATCTTCTTTCCTAGAGTATATAAAAATAATATGGATATTAAAAAAGGAGATATTTGTATATTTACAGGAACAGTAGAAAAAAGATATGATGAATTACAATTAGTAGTTAGTAAAATTAATTATATAAGGAGAGAAAATGAAGAAGAAGAGTAATATTGTATTATCGGTTATATTAGTTATAGTTTTATTAGGAATAGATTTATTGTTAAAATACTTAGTTAGTACTTATTTAACAACTGTTAATATTATAGATAATTTCTTTTCCTTAACCTATGTTTTAAATGATGGGGCAGCCTTTTCTTTATTTGCAAGTAGGATTTATCTATTAATACTTATCGCAATAATTTGTCTATTCTTTATAATTTATGAGTTAAAGAATAATTTAGACGATAGAGTACTTTCTATAGGTTATTCTTTAGCCTTAGCAGGTCTATTAGGTAATTTTCTTGATAGATTAATAGATGGTTACATTATAGATTACTTATCATTTAAAATATTAGGATATAACTATCCTATCTTTAACTTTGCAGATATATTAATAGTAGTAGGAATTGTTATTGTTATAATTAAAGAAATATTAAAAGAAAGAGGTAAGAAAAATGAAGTTAGAAGTAAATAGTGAAGGTGTAAGACTAGATAGTTATATTGCAAGTAACAGTGATTTATCTAGGAGTAGAGTATCTAAACTTATAAGTGACAATAAAGTACTTGTTAATGGTAAAGATAAAAATGCTAGTTATAAAGTAAAACTAGGTGATGTTGTTGAAGTAAGTCTTGATGAAGAGATAAATTTAGACAATTTAGAACCTACTAATATTCCTCTTGATATTGTTTATGAAGATGAATACTTAATGATTATTAATAAAGGGAGTGGACTTGTTGTTCATCCTGCTCCAGGACATGTTACTGATACTTTAGTTAATGCTCTTATTTATCACTCTAAGGTAAGTAATGATGGTACCTTTAGACCAGGTATTGTTCATAGACTTGATAAAGATACAAGTGGTTTAATGGTAGTTGCAAAAGATATTAAAACTATGGAACTTTTAAGTGATATGATTAAAAATAAAAAAATAGAAAGACATTATCTTGCCATAGTTGATGGCCTAATTATGCATGAAACTGGTACTATTGATGCACCAATTGGAAGAGATGAGTCTAATAGACAAAAGATGGCAGTGACATCTCATAATAGTAAAGATGCAATAACTAATTTTAGAGTATTAAAGAGATTTAAAAATAATACTTTAATAGAATGTATCTTAGAAACAGGTAGAACTCATCAGATAAGAGTACATCTAAACTACATTAAGCATCCAGTTAGTAATGATCCTTTATATGGTAATCATAAAAATGTAACTGAGTTTGGACAGATGTTACATTCTAAGAGTATTAGATTTATTCACCCTATTACAGGAAAAGAGTTATATTTTGAACAAGAGCCTCCTAAAGAATTTTTAGATTATTTAAAGAATTTGGAGAGTGAATAAAAAAATTGACTAATATATGATATTTAGTGTAATATATAAGCACAGGAGCAGAAATGCTTTATACTAATGTCAGGTGTCGTTAGACATTTTACAAGGTTAGTCAAAGGTGGCTAGCCTTTTTAATATTTGATAATTAAAGGAGATAAATAGATTATGAATATAAATAACAAAGAATTTTTAGAGTTTTTAGTGAATGCAAAGAAAGGTACTTATGCTAATAGTGATGCTCCTAAAGTTTTACCTAGTAGATTAAAGTCCAAAGATTATGAGTTTACAGATGGCAACTTTACTTATCATGATACTTATTTTGGTGGAGTTAAGTTTATGGGTGAAGAAGTAGTTTATTATAATGATAATATTCTTTGGGGTATGAATTATTATGGAGTTACAATAGATGATAGCCTAACTGAAGAAGTGATGGACAAAGTCTTAAGAGTCGCTCTTATGAAAGTAGGAGAAGATAAAGATATTATGCCTATTAGAGGTCCTAAAGAGTTTATAAATGAAGATTACCTTTATACCTTTAACGTAGATGGAGATATGGAAAACTTTATAGGTACTGAACAGATATATAAAGATAAAAAACTAATATATGAATTAAAATGTCATGGAGGAATTATAAAGTGAAAGTACTTAGTTTAACAGAACCATATGCAACTTTGATAAAACTTGGTAAAAAGAAAATAGAGACAAGGAGCTTTAAAACTAATTATAGAGGAGAGTTATATATTCATGCTAGTTCTACAAAAATACCTAAAGAATGGAAAAATAATAAAGAGTTAATGAATCTTGTAAAAGATGTTAATTTAAACTTTGGTTATATCATTTGTAAATGTAATTTAGTAGATTGTGTTTATATGAATGAAGAGTTTTTAGATAAGATAAAGAAAGACAAGCTAGAATATTTAGTTGGTGATTATAAGCTTGGTAGGTATGCTTGGATTTTAGATGATATTCAAGTATTGGATAGACCTATATTAGCTAAAGGAAAGTTAGGTATTTGGAATTATGAAGAAGATAAATATATAATGGAGGAAAAATGATAGAAAATAATGATAAATATTTTGAATTATTAAATGATATTAAAAGAACACTAATAACGACAAGAAATAAAGTAGTAGCGAATGCAAATAAAAATTTAATTTTAATGTACTATAATATTGGTTTAAAGTTAGTTGAAAATAATAAATGGGGTTCATCTTTTATAGATACTTTGGCAAAAGATTTGAAGATTGAATTTCCTACAATAAAAGGGATGTCTGCAAGAAATTTAAGATATATGAAGAAATTTGCAACGGAGTTTGATAATGATGAATTTTTGCAACATGATGTTGCAAAATTACCTTGGTCATCTATAACAACTATAATGGATCGAGTAAAAGATAAAAATGTTAGGAAATGGTATATTAAAGAGTCTGTTCAAAATGGTTGGGCAAGACCTGTAATAATACATCAAATTGCTAGTAAATTGTATGAAAGACAGGCATTATTAGAAAATAAAATTACTAATTTTGATACAACATTAAAATCTCCTAATAATGAACAAATAAAGGAATTATTAAAAGACCCATATATTTTTGATTTTATAACAACTAGTAATAATAAAGATTTAAAAGAATTAGATATTGAACAAGAATTAACAAGGAATATAACAAAATTGTTATTGGAATTGGGAAATGGTTTTGCATTTATAGGAAGGCAATATCATTTAGAGATAGATAATGAAGATTATTATATTGATTTACTATTCTATAACTTAAAAGTTAGATGTTACGTTGTAATTGAATTAAAAACAACTGAATTTAAGCCTGAGTATGCAGGTAAATTAAATTTCTATTTAAGTGCTGTTGATAAATATATTAAAACAGACAGTGATAATCCAACATTTGGAATATTACTTTGTAAAGATAAGAAAAGAGTTACAGCTGAATTAGCACTAAAAGATATAAATAAGCCTATTGGAGTAAGTGAATATAAAATTTTATCAGAGATACCTGAATTTTTAGAAAATACTTTACCTAGTATTGAAGATATTGAAAAAAGATTAGAAGTTGAATCAGATTAAAGGGAAGTTAGGTATTTGGAATTATGAAGAAGATATTAATAAGTGATTATGATGGAACATTTTATCAAAATGATATAGATATAAAGAAAAATATAGATAAAGTAAATGAATTTAGAACTTTAGGTAATCTCTTTGTACTTGCAACAGGTAGAAGTTATGTTGATTTAAAAATAATGATAGATAAATATAAAATACCTTATGATTATTTGATTTTAAATCATGGATCCTTACTATTATCTAAAAAATTAGAAATTCTTAATGTATTTACTTTAGATAAAGAGTTAGTTGGTAGTGTTTTAGAATATGCAAATAATAATAAAGATATATATGATGTAGTTTTAATTGATGTTTTTAAAAAGAAAGTAACAGATACTTCTAATGTTGTTAAAATCATGTTAAAACTATATAGTTATGATAATGCTCTTGATGTTAAAAAATATATAGAGCAGAGATACACTAATATTAAATGTTATTATGAAAAAGAAGATAATCATTATTTAGTAGAGATTGTTTCTGTTAATGCTAGCAAGTCTTCAATGATAGAGAAGATATTAGTAAGAGAAAAAATAGTAAAGGATAATGTCTTTACTATTGGTGATGGTATTAATGATATAGATATGGTTAGAGATTATAATGGCTATAGAGTTAATAATTCTTGTGATGAGTTAAATACTATTACTAATAAAGTAGTAGATAGTGTTAGTGACTTGTTATTTAGTATAGACAAAAGTTAATTAATATGATACTATGTACATGTAAAAGGAATTTGCATAAAATAAAAAATGAGGAACACTTAATATTCGCATGTTGAGTGTTACTTTAATAAAAGTTAGTACCACCTAAATCATTGTTGAGTTAGGTGGATTTCCTTTATATTAATACTATAAATAGTAAGAATAGTAAAAGGAAGATAATCATTACTAGAGAAAAAATTAAAAAATCTTTCTTGTTTATTAATATCACCTCCCTCTATTTATAGAGTTTGGTATTCACTCAACTATTAAATGTTCCTTGTAAATATAGTATCAAATTAATTTTCTATATAGCAAGAGAAAATGTAATAAATTAGTAACTAAATTTCGTAATATTTAACATAATGCTTAAACTTATATATGGGGTTTAGGCATTTTTGTTTAAAAACTTTCTTTAAAAACTTTTTTCTTTTCCACTTTTGGGGTATACTTATAATATAAATAAAGAGAGGATGATCTTTTATTATGGAATTTGTTATACTTAATGAAAAAGAATTTTTAGATTACTCTATTAAAAGTAAGTATACTAGTTTTTTTCAAACTCCTTATTGGGCTGAAATAAAAAAGACTAATGGTTGGGATAGTCATTATGTAGGGATGAAAAAAGATGGTAAATTAGTCGCTGCAACACTATTACTTAGTAAAAATATAAAATTCTTTAAGAAAATGTTTTATGCACCACGTGGTTTTTTAATCGATTATAATGATTTTAAACTTATAGAAGAGTTTACTTTAGAGTTAAAAAAATACTTAAAAGAAAATAATGCTCTATTCTTAAAAATAAATCCTTATTTAGATTATCAAGAAAGAACTGTAGATGGAGAGGTTGTTCCTAATACTAGGAAAGATGATTTTTTCGCTCTTATGAAGAAATTAGGTTATAAACATATGGGATTTTATATAGATCAAGATGAAAAAAAAGACTTAGAGCCTAGATGGATATCTGTTTTAGATCTTAAAGATAAAACCTTTGATGAATTATTTAAAGAGATGCGTAGTAGTACTAAATGGAGAATTAATAATAGTAAGAAAAACTCTTTAAAAGTAATAGATGCTACTTATGATGAGTTAGATGAATTTAAAAAATTAATGAAACATACGGGAGAAAGAAGAGAGTTTATTGATAGACCTTTATCATATTATCAGAATATGTATAAAGTCTTGAAAGAAGAAGATTTAGTTAAAGTATTATTAATAGAGATTAACTTTAAAAAATTAAAAGAGTCATCTGTTAAGACTATGGAAGATAATGAAATTAAATTAAAAAATATGGAAGGTAATAAGAAAAAAGAAGGGCAAGTTAAAGAAATTAAACTTGAACAAGAAAGGTTAAAAGAAAAGATTAAAACTTTAGATGAACATATTAGTAAAGACGGAGATAAAAAAATAATATCTGGTGGTCTTTATATGCTTTATGGACATGAAATTATCTATCTATTTGGAGCTAGTTATAAAGATTATATGAAGTATAATGCTCAGTACTTACTTCAATATGAAATGATTAACTATGCTAAAGATCATGGTTATGATGCTTTTAATTTCTATGGTATAGATGGTAACTTTAATAAAGAATCTAAAGGATATGGTTTATTTGACTTTAAAAGAGGTTTTAATGCTAGAGTTCATGAGTTAGTAGGAGAGTTTGATTTAGTTATATCAAAGAATAGTTATAGACTCTATAAAATAGCTTTTTCTTGTTATAAATGGGTTAAGAACTTATCATTACATAAAAAATAGCTTAAAACATTTATTTCCCTTAAAAAATATGATAGAATACATATTGGAAGGGGATTTATATGGAAGAACATATTATAGATATGAATGAAAAAAATACTTTAGCGATGAAACTTCTTCATTATTTTATAACAGAGAAAGGTTATACGCCTATAATACTTCAAGGTGCTGAAGATGAAATTTGGCTTGAAAACCTAGATGAAGATTATAAAGTAGTTAGATTAGTAATGAGATATATTCATAATGATGAACAATATAAATTTGATATATTTAAGACTAATAGAATCTTAAGAAAAATAAAGAAAAAGACTTTATCATTTAAGTTAAATACACTTAGTATCTTTTTAGATTTAGGTGGGGCGGTTAATTTAGATGATTTTAAGACTGATAATATAACAGCGGTTGAAGTACATGAAGATGCAGATGTTAAGAAAAATAAGTTATTAAAGTCTATTTTTCCAGATCTTTCACGTAAACTTAAATTTAGTGAAGAGGGAATAGAATTATTTATTAAAGTAACTAATGATATTAATAAACATAATCAGAAAGATCAAGAGAGAGTTGCCGATGTCTTTTCACCTAAGAAACCTATTATTACTTATGCTTTAATTATAATTAACATATTAGTGTTCTTTATTCCTATGCTTTTAGGTAATTCTGATATTGTAACAGCATATTTAGGTAGTTATGGACCATTTGTTAAAATGGGAGAGTATTATAGATTAATTACTGCAGCGTTTGTTCATGCTAATCTTGCTCACCTTCTATTCAATATGTATGCTTTATGGATTATAGGAATGCAATTAGAAAGCTTTATTGGTAAATGGAGATTCTTAGTAGTTTACTTATTTAGTGCTATATGTGGTTCCTTATTATCAGTAGTTATTACACCTAATGCTTTAAGTGTAGGAGCAAGTGGAGCGATATTTGGTTTACTTGGAGCATTACTTTATTTTGGATATCATTATCGTATCTATTTAGGTACTGTTATTAAGAGTCAGATAATACCTTTAATAGTTATTAACTTATTCCTTGGGTTTATGGTACCAGGAATAGATAATGCTGCCCATATTGGTGGTTTAATCGGTGGATTTTCTATGATGATAGGAGTAGGTGTTAAATATAAGAGTAGTACTTTTGAGAAGGTTAATGGACTTATTGTTAGTTTAATCTTCTTTGGATTCTTAGTATATATGGCTTTATTTGCATAAGCCTTTTTCTTTAAAGTATTTTACGAACTAAAGTTTTAGTAAGAAAGGAGCGTGTTACTTTGGTAGTAGGTGTTTTAGTTGAGATAACTAATAAAAGTGTAGATAGAATCTTTGATTATCTAGTTCCTAAATCTTTAGAAGATAAAATAGAAATAGGTAAAAGAGTAAAGGTTCCTTTTGGTAATAGAACTTTAGTGGGATTTATTTTAGAAAAAGATAAAAACAGTGATGTAGATAACTTAAAAGAAATAGAAGAAGTCCTTGATGAAGAAGTAATACTTACTAAAGAGTTATTAGAACTTGGTAAATATTTAAAAGAGACAACTCTAGCATCTTTAATTAGTTGTTATCAAGTAATGCTTCCTAAAGGATTTAAAGCTAGTATTAAAGGTAAGGTTAATAAGAAATATAGAAAAGTATACTACTTAAATGATTGTGATAAGAAATTAACAGATAAACAAAGAGAAGTAGTAGAGTTATTTACTGGTAAGAAAAAATTAAATCGTGAGGAGTTAAAAGATGTTTCTACATCTATTCTTAATACTTTAGTTAAAAATAATATTTTAAGAGTAAAAGAGGAAGAAGTTTATAGACTAGATTATGAAGAAAGTGATAAGAAAATAAAGAAATTAACTCCATTACAAGAAATGGCCGTTAATAATATTTTAACTACTGAAAAAATAGTATCATTACTATATGGTGTTACTGGTAGTGGTAAGACAGAAGTGTATATGGAGTTAATTGATAAGTACTTAAAAAAAGGTAAAAAAAGTATTGTTTTAGTACCTGAAATATCTTTAACTCCTCAGTTAATTAAAAGATTTGAAGAAAGATTTGGAAGTAATATAGCACTACTCCACAGCGCCTTGTCAGATGGAGAGAAATATGATGAGTATAGAAGAATTGTAAGAGGTGAAGTAGATATTGTAATAGGTGCTAGAAGTGCCGTATTCGCACCTTTATCTAATCTTGGTCTTATCATTATCGATGAGTGTCATAGTGATTCTTATAAACAAGATAATAATCCTAGATATAATGCTAAAGATGTAGCGATAAAAAGAGCAGAAGAGTTGGGAGCAAAGGTAGTACTTGGTAGTGCAACACCTATGTTAGAAGAGTATGCTAGAGGCTTAAAAGATGTCTTTAATCTAGTAACACTAGAAAAACGTGTAAATGGTAAAGAATTGCCTAAAGTAGAGTTAATTGATATGAATAAAGAAATAGGTAAGGCAAAAGGACATTTCTCTCTTCCTTTAATAGATGAAATTAATAAGACTATAGAAAAAGGCGAACAAGTAATACTTCTATTAAATAGACGTGGTTATTCATCTTTTGTTACTTGTTCTAATTGTGGAGAGAGTGTTAAATGTCCTAACTGTGATATAACTTTAACATATCATAAGAGTAGTAATATCTTAAGATGTCATTATTGTGGTTATGCAACTAAGTATGAAATTACATGTCCTAAGTGTCATGAGAAGTCTTTAAAAGACTTAGGAGTTGGTACTGAGAAGATAGAAGAAGAGTTAAAAGATATTTTTCCTACTGCAAGAGTCCTTAGAATGGACGTTGATACTACTAGTAAGAAAGGTGCTCATAAAAAAATAGTAGATGCTTTTAGTAAGGGAGATGCAGATATATTACTAGGTACACAGATGGTTGCTAAAGGACTTGATTTTCCTAATGTTACTTTAGTTGGAGTAATAAATGCTGATACTTCACTAATGTTGCCTGACTTTAGAAGTAGTGAGAAAACTTTTGATCTTCTTAGTCAAGTAGCAGGAAGAGCAGGAAGAAGTGATAAGGCAGGTAAAGTAATTTTTCAAACCTTTAATGAAGATAATTATGCTATTAAGTGTGCTAAGGAGAATGATTATAAGTCTTTTTATAAAGAAGAGATGAAAGTAAGAAAGTTAATGAAATATCCCCCTTACTATTATCTTGTATCTTTAAACATTTCTAGTAAAGATAGTAAACAAGCTTTAATAGAAGCGAAAAAGTGTGAGAAAGTATGTCAAAAGTATTTAGATAAAACTATTATTTTAGGACCTAGTCCTGCCTCTATCTTTAAAAAGCAGAATATTTATTACTATCAATTAATATTAAAATATCAGTATCAAGATAATATTCACGAAGTCTTAGAAAAACTAGTAGAGTATTATGCTACTATAAATAAAGTTAACTTAGATGTTGACTTTAATCCAATACATTTGTAAAATAAAAAAATATGAAAGAAGGAATTATTATGGAGAATTTGCCTAAGAAAATAGTTAGTATTAAAGCTAATGATGTGTTTATTGAAAAAAACATAAGAAAGTTTGGTTATACCTTGAATGAAAGAACTAATGAGGGAATTTATGTTCCTATAGCATTACCAAGATGGACTAGACCAGAAAAATCTTTTGATATTATTGATGATAGTAGAGACTTTGTTAATGGTTTTAAAGTAGTACAAACTGCTAATAAAGAATATGCTTATGTAAGAGAAGAAGATAATGAATTATTACCATATAGATATGATATTGCCGCAGACTTTAATGAATATGGTTATGCTATGGTTGGTAAGGATTCCAAAGTTTCGTGGATAGATAGAAATTTTAGATATTTTGACTTTAATAAAGAAACATTTTTAGATGAAGAGAAAGGTGAATATGTTAGATTTAATGGTTTCTTAAGTGTTAGTGATTTTAGTAAAGGAGAGCATCCTTTATCTAAAATGTGTCGCCTTGGATATGGTAATACAGTTAGCTATCTTGGTACTGATGGTAAATTTAAGGAATTTTCTAAATACGATGGAGAAAAGATATGGGAAAATAATTCTAATAAAATCTTTTCATATTGGAGTACAGATTTTAATGATAAGGGATATGCTAATGCAAATGGGGGTAGTCTAATTCTACTATCTAGTGGTCATTATTTAACTGCTAAAGATTTAATAAGAATTTGTGAAGAGAAAGGATTTTTAGATACTATAGGTAGCAGAATAGAAAAACAAGAACAAGAATATATTAAATTTTTAAAAGATATAGAAGAAAAAACTACAACTATTGCAGATGATTTATCTAAGCATAATAATTTAATTGCAGAATTTGGTATAGGTAGTATAGAACTTAAGAAAGAAAAATTAATATCTAGTTATGGAAAAGATGTTTATGAAAGAGCTTTAACTAATAGTTCTTTTGCTTGCTTAATTGATAATCAAGAATTTGTTTCTGAAATAGTAGATTTAAAATTATTACAAAGTTCACTTGCTAAAAGAGGAATACCTTCCTATATAGATAATGAAGAGAATGTTTTTCATTATAATACTAATAAACATGTTAAAGTTAAAAAACAAAGTACATGTTAGATACTTGTGTAGATATAACATTTATGATATTATTAATATGTAAAAAAATTTACATATTAATAAAAGAGGAACATTTGATTTGCAAGCGAATGTCTCCTCCATAAGTTTTTGGATTGCAGACACTCCTCAAACGTTGATTAGAGTGTTGCTATTTATATTTTAATTGCAAGTATTAGTAAGGCAAGACTAATTAGGAGAAGAGGAAGTTGTTTTAATGTTTTAAAATTATAAAGTTATAAGTTAGATACTTGCGTAAACGTGCCATTTATGCTATTATTAATATGTAAAAGAAATTTACATATACTAAAAAAAGAGAACATTTAACGTCACATGTGTTAAGTGCTTCTCCTGTAAGGGTTATGCACCTAATTAAACTGCTGTTTAGTTAAGTGCTTTCTTTTTGTTTTATAATTCTATATTAATATAATGATAACAACAAAAAGTAATACAATAAGTAAAATTATTATAAATAGTAATGTTGAAATTAAAAAGTCTTTTTTACTCATAGTATCACCTCCAAATATAAATACTTAGAGATAACACCCAACCATTAAATGTTCTCATATATATAGTATCATACTGTAATCTATATAACAATAGAACAAGTGATCATTTTAACTGGTAATTTATGGCAATATTGGACTTAGATATTCTAACTCCTTTTTTTTGACATATTATTTATTAGGTGATAATTTATGTTGTTTAATTTATTTGATAGTCTAAGAGGCTTCTTTACTTTTACAGCAAGTTACTCTAATCAAGTCTTTAAAGAACCACTATCAAAGAGTGAGGAAGAAGAGTGTATTAAAAAAATGGGTGAAGGAGATAAGGAAGCTCGTAATAAATTAATAGAACATAACCTTAGACTAGTCGCTCATATCGTTAAGAAATTTGATTATAAAAATGTTGACCAAGATGATCTTATTAGTGTTGGTACAATTGGCCTTATTAAAGGCGTAGATACCTTTGTTCCTAATAAAGGAAATCGTCTTACTACTTACTGTGCTAAATGTATTCAAAATGAAATACTAATGTACTTTCGTGCTAATAACAAAAATAATAAAAATATTTCCTTAAATGAACCAGTTGGTTTTGATAAAGAAGGTAATGAAATATCTATCCTTGATGTTATAAAAGCACCAAGACCTGATTTTATAGAAGAGATTAATTTAAAAGATAATGTTAAACTACTTAATTCTTACTTAAAAGTTTTAACTAAAAGAGAAAGAGAAATAATAGTTAAAAGATATGGACTTGAAGGGAATGATTTATGGACACAAAAACAGATTGCAGATGAGCTTAATATCTCTAGAAGTTATGTCTCACGTATAGAAAAAAGAGCACTTACTAAAATACTTAGAGAGTTTATTAAAAATAATAAGTATAATGATGTAGATTTTAGCTAATAATACTAGTGTAATTACTTATAACTTGCTATACTAGTATTAGGAGTGAAAATATGAAAGTTAAAAGAAGAAGAGAAGAAATTAAAACTAGTAAAAATATATTTTTAAGTATTATTTTAAGCCTTGTTTTTCTTATCTCATTTCTTCTTTTTTTGTTTGTGCCTAAAATATACTTAGTTGGAAGTAGTGTTGTTACTGTTAATATAAACTCTAAATATGAAGATATGGGTATTAAAACTAGTTTCTTTAATAAAGAAGAAGAGAAAAAAATTAAAGTCATTAGTAATGTAAATACTTCAAAGATAGGTACTTATGAAGTAAAATATTTCTATAAAAATAACTTATTTACTTATAAATTAAAAAGAACAGTTATAGTAAAAGATATGGTAGCACCTGCTATAATATTAGAAGGAAAAGAAAAAGAATATTATTGTCCTAATGGTGAATATAAAGAACTAGGATTTAAAGCTTATGATAATGTTGATAATAATATTACTGATAAAGTTAAAGTAAAACAAGAAAAAGATAGAATTATTTATACAGTTAAAGATAGTAGTGGTAATAAAAGTAAAGTAGTTAGAAAGATAATATCTAAAGATGTTGAGAGTCCTACTATTACTTTAAATGGTGATAATAACATCTTTTTAGGCTTAAATGAGTCTTATGTAGAAGAAAATATAACTGTTAATGATAATTGTGATGGTGATTTAACTAATGAAATAAAAACTATTAATAATATAGATAATACTAAAGTAGGAGATTATACAGTTACTTATAAAGTAAAAGATAAAAGTAATAATGAGTCTTTAATAACTAGAACTGTTAAAGTAAGAGAAAATTTAAAACCTAATACAATCTATCTTACTTTTGATGATGGACCAAGAGATGGTACTACTGATGCTATTTTAGATATCTTAAAAGAAAAGGGAGTTAAAGCGACATTTTTTGTTACTACTAATGGAAGTGATTCTTTGATTGAAAGAATTGTTAATGAAGGACACTCTATAGGTATTCACACTGCTAGTCATAAATACGATATTATTTATGCTTCAGTAGATAATTATTTTAATGATTTAGAATTAGTTAGACAAAGAATCTATAATTTGACAGGAGTAGAGACTAATTTAATTAGATTTCCTGGTGGTTCTAGTAATACTATATCTAAAAAATATAGTGAAGGAATTATGAGTACTTTAACAAGAGAAGTCATAAATAAAGGTTATCAGTACTATGATTGGAATCTTGATAGTGGTGATGCTTCTTTTGCAACTAATCCTCATAAACTATATAATAGTGTAGTTAATAATCTCTCTCATGATAAATATAACATTATCTTAATGCATGATACGAAGACTTATACAAGAGATGCCCTAAGTAAAATAATTGATTATTGTTTAAGTAATGGCTATAGTTTTGATACTTTAGATATGAATAAAATGCCTTTAAGACAAAAAGTAAATAACTAGCATTAAATGTAATTTTGTTATATACTAAATATAAAGGAGTAAGTCTATGAAATATTTACCTGATATATATAAGAAGAATATCTTTGATATTAATTATGATAAATTAAAGAAGAAAGGCATTAAGTGTTTAATCTTTGATTTAGATAATACCCTAGCTTTAATAGATAGTGTAAAGGTAGAGAGTAATGTTAAAGAGTTAATTACTAACTTGAAAAAGAGCTTTTTAGTAATTATAGTTTCTAATAGTCCTAAAAGAAGGGTATCTAAGTTTAGTGAAGACTTAGATGTAGATTCATATCCCTTTGCACTTAAACCTACTATTAGAACACTTAAAAAGATTAAATCTAAATATTATTTAGAGTCTAAAAATATCGCTATCATAGGAGATCAATTTATTACAGATATGGGATATGGCTATAAAGGTAATATTACTAAAATATTTGTAGATCCCCTAACAGTTAAAGATTTAAAGATTACTAATATTAATAGATATTTAGAAGAAAAGATTATGTCAAAGTATAGTAAAAGTAATCTTTTCAAGAAAGGAAAGTATTATGAATAATGAGAAGTATTGTCTTGGATGTGGAGTTAAACTTCAAGATGGGAATATTTTAGGGGAAGGTTATACTACTAGTTTAGATAAAGACTATTGTCAAAGATGCTTTAGAATTAAAAACTATGGAGAATATCAAGTAGTTACTAAAAGTAATGATGAGTATTTAGAGATACTTAAAAGTGTAGGAGAGACTAAAGATTTAGTACTTTATATAGCAGATTTACTTAATATAGAAGAAGATCTTAATAAGATAAGAGAAATTATTCCTAATAAGATGATATTAGTACTAAATAAAAGAGATGTTCTACCTAAATCAGTAAATGATGACAAACTAATAGAATATTTTAAAGATAATAATATCTTTGATAAAGTAATAGTTATAAGTAGTGAGAAAAACTATAATATAGATTATTTATTAAAACAAATAAAACTATATCAGACTACTAATAATGTCTATGTAGTAGGACATACTAATGCTGGAAAGAGTACTTTAATAAATAAATTATTAAAAAACTATTCTACTAGTGATAGAGAATTAACTATTTCACCACTTCCTTCTACTACACTAAATACAGTTAAAATAGAAATAAATGAGTATTTAACACTAATAGATACTCCAGGACTTGTTGATAGTGGTAGTATAGTTAATTATATAAGTAGTGATGATTTTAAGAAAATAAGTCCTAGAAAAGAGATAAAACCTAAGACTTTTCAACTTAGGAAAGGACAAAGTGTAATAGTAGATAAGTTCTTTAGAATAGATTATGTAGAAGGAGAAAAGAATAGTTTTACTTTCTATATGTCTAATGATTTAAAGATTAGAAGAATATCTAGTAAACATGATGATTTAAAAGATTTACAGAAAAGAACTTATGAAGTAGCATATAATGAAGATCTATGTATTAATGGATTAGGATTTATAAAGATAGTTAATAAAGGAACTGTTGATATCTATTTAGATTCTAGAGTTAGTAGTTATATAAGAAATAATTTAATATAGATGTAAAATAATGGTTAAATAACATTAATCATTATTTTTTTATTTGATTAAGTGGGCTCTATGTGGTAATATTAAAATAGATAATAAAGGTATAGGATAAAGAAATATAGATATCCTAATAAGTAGTATAGGAGAGCGTTTTAAATGACAAAAACTAAGAAAGAGATAGTAATAATAGGATTAATACTATTAATGGTAATAGCATTAATAGGAGTAAGTTGGGCTGTGTTTAACTATAGTGCCACAGGCACTAAATTAAATACCATAACAACGGGATCTATTACGATGACATATGAAGAGACTGATAATACTATTAGTTTAAATGGAGCATTACCGACAACAGATAAAACAGGTAAGACAAGATTAAATCCTGGAGAGTATTTTGATTTTACTGTTAGTAGTAATATATCAGGAGATGTTAATATTAATTATGAGATATCTGCTAAGGATGTAACAACTAATGATAGAAAGATAGATGGATCTAATATAAAGTTATATTTAACAAGATTAACAGATGATGGTGAAGAAGAGTTAATGACACCAGAAGTATATAATGAAGAAGCAAGTGCCAATAACTTTACAGGAAGACCTGCTGGAGAGATGAGTTTATATACAAGTAGTATGAGTAGTAGTGAGAGTAATAACTATAGACTAAGAATGTGGGTAGATGAAGATTATAATCCTCAAGGAGATGGAGGAAATCTACAATTTAGTGTCCAAATAAATGTGTATGGATTAGATAGAGTAGCAGAACCAGTAAGTGATGTGTTACTTGCAAATATACCAGAAGAAAATCAATATGATGATGGGACAGATACATTTATCACTGGAGAAGATCCAAATAACTATATCTGGTATAGTGGAAAGTTATGGAGAGCAGTATCTGTTAATAAAGAAGCGAATACTACTAAGTTAGTAACCCAATGGAATATAAGTGCAGTTACTTACTCTAGTGGTAGTACAGACTTTGAAGGAAGTTATATGGAAGAGTGGTTAAATGATACGACAGTAGATGGATTCTTAGGTAATTTAAGAGAACCAGATAAGTTCATTGTTACAGATGCAGTATGGGATGCGACATTAGATGGTACAGCATTTGGTAGTATAACAAGACCAAATGGGGAGACAACTGTAACAGATGCCGTTGGATTACTTAATATATATGAGTATCAGTCCAGTTATACAGGAACAACTTATAGTAATGGTTATTTAAATAATGGACTTATTTGGTTGACCTTAACACCATATAGTTCGTCTATGGTGCGTTTCGTGAACTACGATGGCAATGCGCTCAGCGACACTTCGACCAATTCGGCCGGTGTCCGGCCATCCATAAATCTAAAATCTAGCGTTCGTATCGTAGATGGTAATGGAACAATAGAAAATCCCTATCGCTTAGAAGGAGATAATGATACTAGTCTATCAGGTACATTACTTTCAAGTAGATATAGTGGTGAGTATGTAAGATTTGGAAATGATGAGAATAATCTATATAGAATAGTAAGCCATGAAAATGGAATAGGAACAAAAATAGTTAGTGCCGAACCATTAAAGAGTAACGGAGAATTTATAACAAGTGCATTTGGAGATACAACTACATTTTCAAGTACAAATACAATTGAAACATTTTTAAATGGGGAATATCTAACTAATTATGTAGGAAATGCTTATAGTGATATGATAGAAGATAGTACAACTTG
>CALVJB010000010.1 GCA_944332025.1 uncultured Bacilli bacterium | reverse complement strand
ATGATGAAGAAGAGGAAAGAAGAAGAATAGAAAACAGTATAAAAATTACTGCTAAAGAACAAGGTCTTAAACAAGGTGCTAGTAATGAGAAAAAAACTATTGCTAAAACTATGTTGAAAGCAGGAGAAAGTGTTAGTAAAATAATGAGATATACAGGACTTTCTAAAAATCAGATAACTATGTTAATGTAGGAAACATTGAATTAATGGAAGGTTGTACTTTAAAAGTGTATGAACTAACATATAATATTGATAATATAGGCTTTATAATCCTGAGAAAAGAAGCAGAGGAAGTTTTAAAGATAGAGTAGCATAGTAATGTTGCTAGAGAAGAAGAAACAAAATCTACTAAGATTATTCTTAATATAGGTATCTCTATAAAAGATATAATGAAAGCTACTGGGCTTTCTAAAAATCAAATAAGAAATTTAGTTTAAAAATTTAATACTAGAAAACTCTAGTATTTTTCTTTAATCTGTGATATAATTTAGAACGTATTTTGGAGTGTGATAAGTATGAAAAAAAGAAATGTAGCAATTATTGCCCATGTCGATCATGGTAAAACTACATTAGTAGATGGTATTTTAAAAACATCAGGTATGTTTCGTGATAATGAAGATGTAAGTAATGTATCAATGGATTCTAATGCTTTAGAGAAAGAACGTGGTATTACAATTCTTGCTAAAACAACAGCTTTAGACTATAACGGTTATCGTATTAATATTCTTGATACTCCTGGTCATGCTGACTTTGGAGGAGAAGTTGAACGTATTATGAATATGGTTGATGGCGTTATTCTTGTTGTTGATGCTTATGAAGGTGCTATGCCTCAGACTAGATTTGTTTTAAAGAAAGCTTTTGAAGCAGGGGTTAAGCCTATTGTAGTTATCAATAAAGTAGATAAACCTAGTGCTAGATGTAGTGCAGTTGTTGATGAAGTTCTTGATTTATTCATTGAATTAGGTGCTGATGAAGAACAACTTGATTTCCCTGTTGTATATGCTAGTGCTTTAAATGAAACTTGTAGTTTAAGTGATGATATAAGTACACAGAAAAAAGGTTTTGAACCATTACTTGACTTAATCATTGATAAGATTCCTGCACCTATTGGTGATAACTCTAAGCCATTACAATTTCAACCAGCATTACTTGATTATAACGAGTTTGTTGGACGTATTGGTATTGGTCGTGTTCATAATGGTATTATTAAAACAGGTGAAATGGTTAGTTGTATAAGATTAGATGGTTCTGTTAAGAACTTTAGAATTCAAAAATTATTTGGTTATTATGGATATAATCGTATAGAGATAGAGAGTGCTGAAGCGGGAGATATTGTTGCTGTTGCAGGTCTTGCTGATATATCAGTAGGTGAGACAATTTGTAATATGGGAGATAATCTTCCTCTTCCTATTTTACATATAGATGAACCAACTTTACAAATGACATTTGGTACTAATAGTAGTCCTTTTGTAGGTCGTGATGGTAAAATCTTAACAGCTCGTAAGATAGAAGAAAGATTAATTCGTGAGACGCAAAAAGACGTATCTTTAAGAGTAGAGCCTGCTGGGAGTGATAGCTTCCTTGTCTCTGGTCGTGGAGAATTACATCTTGGAATATTAATAGAAAATATGCGTCGTGAAGGCTTTGAACTTGAAGTATCTAAACCTAAAGTAATTATTAAAGAAATAGATGGTGTTAAGTGTGAACCTTGGGAAGAGTTACAAATAGAAGTACCAGAAGATGTTGTTGGTAGTGTTATTGAACATTTAGGAACTCGTGGTGGAGTAATGGAGAATATGACTAACTTTGAAAATCAAGTACGTCTTAACTATAGTATTCCATCTCGTGGACTTATTGGTTTTTCTACAGACTTTATGACTATGACTAAGGGATATGGAATTATGAATCATACTTTTAGCGAATATAAACCATATGAAAACGTTGATATTGGAGAACGTAAATTAGGTGTTTTAGTTTCTGTTGAAAATGGTAATTCTACTGCTTATGCAATTGGTAACCTTGAAGATAGAGGGACTATGTTTATTGAACCTGGTACTGAAGTATATGAGGGTATGATAATAGGAGAATGTAATCGTGATAATGACCTTGCAGTTAATGTTGTTAAAGGTAAACAATTAACAAATATGCGTGCTGCAGGAAGTGATCATACTGTAGTCTTAAAAAGACCTCGTCCTATTACCTTAGAATATGCACTTGACTATATTAATTCTGATGAATTAGTTGAAGTTACTCCTAACTTTATTAGACTTAGAAAACGTATTTTAAATACAGAAGAGAGAAAAAAGGCAGATGCTAAAAAAAATAAATAGGCTTTGTTATAGTCTATTTATTTTTCTGTTGTTAGATAGATAATAGTAATATTTATGATTAAAGAAAATTTGCTGCCGTTATTATAGATAGTGTGTTATACTATTCACATCAGTTAGGAGTGATATATATGATTATACAAAACAATTTAAGCTTAAAATCAATGATGAAAATAGTAGAGCTAGTTCCACATATGAAAGAAAAAAATATAAAATTTGAAAAGTGTTCTGAAAACGATGCTATTAAATATTTAACAGAAAATAATAACTATTATAATGTTACAGCTTATAAAAATAATTTTGTTAAATATCAATGTGGAGAATTTAAAGGTAAATATATAGATTTAGATTTTGCTTACTTAAAAGATTTAGCTATTATAGATTATAGGACAAGATTATTGTTATTTAAGATGATAATAGATATAGAACATTATTTAAAAATTAGAATATTAAATACTATAGAGAATATAGATGCAGAAGATGGTTATAATATTGTTAATCTTTATTTAGAAAAAGATTATAATGATTCAAAATTTCCAAAGAAAGTACATGATAGCATTAGAAAAAAAGTGAGTAATGAATATTATAAAAAGATTTTTTCTAAATATGATATTGATAAAGATAAAAAAATTGAGAATATACCTATATGGGAATTTCTTGAGATTATAACTTTTGGAGAACTTGTTAATTTTTTTGAGTTTTATACTAGAGAGTATAATTTAGATGATAATAAATATGTATTTATATTAAGAGAAATTAATAAACTTAGAAATGCAGTAGCACATAATTCGTGTGTTTTATCTGAGCTTGATAAAAAAGATAATTTACATAGAGCAGATACACTAATAATTAATTATTTAAAAGAATGTGGTATTGGAAAAGAAAATAGAAATAATAAGCTTGCTAATTCTAGAATTAGGCAAATCACTTATACATTATATATGTTTAATATAATTGTTAGTAGTGAAGGTATAAGAAATAATGTTAAATATGATATAACAAAGTTATTTTATGGAAGAATAATTCTTAATAATAAGTACTATACTAATAATGGACTATTGAAATCCATATATAATTATTTTGACAAAATTATTGAAAAAAATTATAAAGAAAATTTGGATCAATAGTTTGACATAGGCTAATATCTATGTTATAGTATCTATGCAAGGAAAAAATGTTAAATCATTTTTGTAAGGGGTCTATTTTAGGATAGAGCCCTATTTTTCTTTTTATAATAGTTTTTACAATATTTATTGAATCGGGTATAGAAGTATATGAAGGTATGATAATAGTTGAATGTAATAGAGATAATGACTTTGCAGTTAATGTTGTTAAAGGTAAACAACTTAGTAATATGCGCGCTGCAGGATCATACCGTTGTTCTTAAAAAGACCTCGTCCTATTACCTTAGAATATGCACTTGACTATATTAATTCTGATGAATTAGTTGAAGTTACTCCTAACTTTATTAGACTTAGAAAACGTATTTTAAATACAGAAGAGAGAAAAAAGGCAGATGCTAAAAAAAATAAATAGGCTTTGTTATAGTCTATTTATTTTTCTATATTATCTAAAAATTCTTCTATATTTTCATTATCTACGGCACCATTTATTTTGTGTGATGTTTCTTTACCATTTTCAAAATATAGAACAGTAGGGGTTCCTGATACACTAGTTGTTAGTTCATTGAATTTTTTTCTTTCTTCATCTGTCATATTATATAAATTAAGAGAATAGGCTTCTTTGTCATTTGTCTTTAAGACTGTTCTAAACCTTGGAGAAAATTCCTCACAGTGAGAACATCCTGTTTGGACAACCTCTAAAATAAAGCTTTCTTTATTATCAATCATTTCTTCTAACTTACTATAATCAATGTCAGTAATAACATTACTATTAGAGCATCCTGTTAAAAACATGGCTAAGATACCTATTAATAAATACTTAATTTTCTTTTTCATTTTATCACTACTTTCCTTAAGTATTATAGCAAGAACAGTAAATAAAAACAAGTTTCTACTTGTGGGAAATCTAAAACTAAGTTATACTTATAATAGTAAAGGGGTGTAGCTTATGATATTAAGAAAACCATATGCTCTTTTAATACAATACTTTCAAAGAATACATTTAATATTAATATTACTCTGTGCTTATATCTTTTATAAAATTATGTCTTTAAGAAGCTTTGTTTCAAACTTTTTAGCTACAGAAAGTTATAATGATTATTATGAGCCTATTAGTGATTATATTAATCCTTTATTAATTATTTCTATTCTTGTTGTTGTTGCAATTAGTGTAGTCTTAATCATTTTACTTCGTTATAAAAAGAAACCTTGGAAGATATATTTAATACCTATTGCTGAATATATCTTAATGCTTGGAGTGTTAATTTTTGTTAGAAGTTATTTTAATGGTTATGATGATCTTTCTAGTATTACTCCTATAATGGCGGGGCGAGATTTATTAAATATTGTATCTTTCGTTCAGTATGTTGTCTTTATAATTTTTGGTATTAGGTTTTTAGGATTAGATTTAAAACAATTTGGATTTAAAGACGATGAAGAATATTTAGATATAAAAGAAGAAGATAGAGAAGAATTTGAAGTTAATATAGAATTTGATAAAGATAAGATTACAAGAAATATTAAAAGATTCTTTAGAAATGTTAAGTATGTTTATTATGAACATAAACTTGTCTGTAATACTATAATAATAATTTTATTTGTTTCTCTTACTGGGTATACATATTATTATTTTGGAGTTTTAAATAGAACTTATAGAGAAGGAAATACTTTTACTGCAAATTATTATGATATTACTGTTAATGCTAGTTATCTTACTGATAAAGATAGTCATGGTACTGTTTTAAGTGAAAAAAGTGCCTATTTAGTTATTAATCTTACTGTTAAAAATACTGCAACTATAAGAAATATAAATTTAGATAGATTTAGAGTAATGAATAGAAGTGATGAGTTTCATTATATAGGTAATATCTACGGTTACTTTCAAGATTTAGGTAGTGCCTATAATGGTAAAAGACTTGATACAGGTGATGATACTACCTTTATTCTAATATATAGGGTTCCACAGGATATAGATGTTAGTAAATTTGTATTGTATTATCCAGATGTTAGTAATGGAGTATTGGTAAAAAAAGTAAAACTTTCTGTTGATGATGTTAGAGAAATAAAAACTAAAGGAGAGGCTAAAATAACTGAGAGACTTGAATTTCCTGATGGTAACAATATTACAATTACAGATTTTAAACTTACAAATGAGACAACTTATAGTAGGTATTCATGTAATAATATTAGTTGTGGAATGATGGATTTACCTTTAACATCTAGTAATAAAATTTTAGAGATTTCTTTCGTTAGTAATAATTTTACAGGTAAAAGTTTTGTTGACTTTTCTAATATATATGCTAAAATTAGATATGAGGATAATAATGGTAAGATGCAGAGTATAGAACCTAAATCTCTGGTTAACAACTACAATGGAAATTATGCATATTTCAGTGTTCCAAACGATATTAAAGATGATGGAACATTAAGACTTGTATTTATTTTTAGAGATGAAAGATATATTTATCATTTAAGATAGGAGAGCGTTTAAGATGAAGAAGAAAAAAAGAGGTTTTGATAAGAAGAAAATAATTAGAATTATAGTTTTAGTTGTAGTTATAATTGCAGTTTTATTATTAGTTTGGTTTTTATACCTTTATCCTAATAGGGTCTTTAAAGAAAATGAAAGGATGCTTAGTGAAGCGGGAGAAAGGTATTACGAGATTAATAGAAATACTCTTCCTAGTGAAGAGGGAAGAGTTATTTCTGTTTCTTTACGTACTTTAGTTAAACAAGAGTACTTAGAAGGATTATATGAGCCTTATAATAATAAATCTTGTGATATGGATGAATCTAATGTTAAAGTGGTTATAGGTGATAATGGTAGTTATGAATACTATACCTATTTAAAATGTGGTAAGTATGAATCTGATGTAGATCATGAAGGACCTGTTATTACATTAAATGGTGATACTACTATTAGATTAAATAGGGGAGAAGAGTACACTGAACAGGGCGTTAAGAGTGTTAGAGATGATACTGATGGTGATATTTCTATAGATAATGTTAGAATAAGAGGAGAAGTTGATACTAGTACAGTTGGTACTTATGAGATTGTCTATACTGTTAATGATAGTTTAAATAACGAGGGAAGAGTTACAAGAAAAGTTATTGTAGAAGAGAGCTTAAGTAGTGTTGTTAAGAGGGCAACTGTTGATACTAATAATTATTATAAAGGAGATCCTTTAAATAATTATGTAATGTTTAATAATATGATATTTAGAATTGTTAAAGTTAATGATGATAATACAGTAACTATAGCAAGTGATGAGTTACTTGCAAGTGTTGATTATACTAATGATGGTAGATTTGCAGGTAGTTCGTTAGATAGTTGGTTAAATGATTATTTCTACAATCTTTTAGAGAAAAAATATCAGGATTTGATTGTTTCATCTACATGGTGTGATGATGTTATAAGTAGTGATAATTATATGACTT
Organism: uncultured Bacilli bacterium; assembly: GCA_944332025.1. Taxonomy (GTDB): domain Bacteria; phylum Bacillota_I; class Bacilli_A; order RF39; family UBA660; genus Onthousia. The sequence goes on along the minus strand of CALVJB010000010.1, from coordinate 31,989 downwards.
TAGAATGTACTAGAAATAGTGATAAGAGAAGAGTTGGTATCTTGTCTATTCAAGATTATAATAATACTTTATTAAATAACCTTAGTTTTTTAGATTATGCAGGAATTGTTTGGTATGCTAATATGGGTAGCGATAATAATCCTTGGACACTTACAAGTCTTTATGATTATCCATTAAAGTCAGAACCTATGAATCAAGAATATTTATTTAATGTAAGACCTGCTGTTACTTTAAAGAAAAATACTAAAGTATTGGATGGAGATGGAACGATAGATAATCCTTATATTTTAGTTGAGAATAACAGTGCTAGAAGAAATACTTTAGTTAACGAAAGACAAGTTGGCGAATATATAAGTTATTCTGGTTACATTTGGAGAATTGCTGATATTACTTCAGATAATACTACAGAAATAATTATGACAGGTGTTGTTACAAATAATGGAGAAGAAGTTAGTATTGGTTACCAGAATAGTGGTTCTAAAGTGTATAATCCTAATAAGGAAGGTAATGTAGGTTATCAGGTAATTAATAATATAACTAGATATGTTTCTACTGATTTATTTACTAGAACTGAAATTGAAGTTCCAATTTATAATAATAGAGTTACTTATCAAGGTAAACATGATACAAAAAAATATAATAATATAGTTACTATTCCATCAACATTTGACATTTTCACTTCTAAGGGTGATAATAGTAGTAATGGTGGTTATTGGCTTATTGATTCTTCTCGTGAAGATAATATTAAGACTGTTATGAATCCAGTTGGTACTGTTAGTTATACTGATGTTACTGATAATACAACTAGTGGAGTTAAATTAAAGGGATATTTAAAAGATGATGTATTTATCAGTGATGGTCATGGTACTTTAAGTGATCCATATACAATTAGTGATTAATGTAGGGTGAAGTGTTATGAAGAAACGTGTGTTATTGTTATTAGGTGTACTAATTATCTTAATTGCTATTGTTCTTGCTTATACATATTATAGAAGTAATTTTAGGACTAGCGATTTTGTAGTTAAGAATGAATCTAGTAAGATAGAAGATGCTAAAAAATATGGGGATAATGTTGTTGGTTGGTTAAGAGTAGAGGGTACTAATATTGATTTACCTTTAATTCAAGCGACAGAGGAGACTGACTTGCTTAGAGGAGATTATGATTTCGCTTGGACTAACTCTATTCCTGATGGAACTGGTAATCGTCCTGCTTATATCTCTCATAATATAAGAAATGTATCTCGTAATCCTATTGTTGGCGATGATACTATGGTTAGATTTGAGCAGTTAATGTCATTTATTTATCCTGACTTTATTGAAGACAATCAATTTATTGAATTTACAGATAGTAATGGTGATACCAATCTTTATAGAGTTTATGCTGTTGTATTATTAAATGATGATCAGAATGCTTCTTTTATGGATACATATACTACTGAAGAACAACAAAGATATATTAAAAAAGCCCAAAGAGAAAGCATGTATGATATAGATGTTGATGTTAATGAAGATGATTTAATGTTAACATTGTTTACTTGCACTAGGTTTTATGGTGCAGATACTAGTTATTCGTTTAGAGTAGATGCTAGGAAGTTAAGGGATGGTGAGGATAAGATTTATGCAAAAGTAAAAACTAATGATAACTATGAAAAAATAAAGGAAAGGATGGAAGAAAATGAAGAAAGTGAAGAGGCTTAAAATATTATTAGTAGTTATTGCTTTATGTGTTTCTGCTTCTTTAGGAACTTTAGCAAGTTCTTTAAGTGTAGATGCTGCTAATAATGAATGTTCTTCTGGATATACAGCAGAAAATTATATGAATAAACTTAGCTATAGTATTTCAGGGAATGTTGTAACTTATACTGGTGCTCAGGGCTTAGCATATTCTACAAGCTTTGATGGTACTCAGTATCCAGTAGATGAAAGTGGTAGTTTTTCATTTACTATTCCTGATTCTCAAATGGGTAATAGAATAACTGTTTATTTCTATTTAGTTCAAGATGATGGAGTTTGTGAAGCGAATAAGGAAGTAGGTAGAAGTACTTTCTATGCTGATAGTACAGGGCGTAATCAACTATATGATGATGCGTTATGTGTAAATTATCGTAATAAATGGTCTGATAATGAAACAATGAGAAATGCAGTACAATATTGTTTTACTGAGACTGTATCTGTTCAGTATTCTTATGATGAAGTTAGTAGTTGGATAAATGAAGCAGAGAGTCTTTATCAAATTAGTCAAGGTGGTACTACTATTGAGACAGATCCAAGTTATACTAATGTAGATGATGTTACTAATACTGATACATTAACATGTGATGCTTTTAGTACTAATAATTATGAGACTATGCATAAATATAGTCATAGCGAATCTGAAACTGTTAATAATTGTACAACTACTTGTGTAGAAGAGATAGAAGTTAACTTTAGTGATCCAGTTGCTACTGAGCCTGGTATGTGTTTCCAATACTTAATAGAAATTAAGTCTAAAGTTGAATGTAATAATACATATACAGCACCTAGACCTTCTAAACCTGCAGTTTGTGTTCCTACAGTAGAATGTGTTGCTAGTAACGGTTATGAAAGTGATAAAGGTGGTCCTACTGAAGACTTTGATGCTTGTATAAATCAGTGTGATGGTGGTGAATATACACAGTCATGTATAGATAAATGTTATACTAGTGTCTATGAGAAAGGTGAAACATATAGTGAGAAAGTTGTTAATAGGCAAACAACATTTGCTCCTATTAATTCTCTTTTAGAGTTTAATGTTTATACAACAAATGGTGAACAAAGAGCTAGACAAATCGCTGATAATTGTATTACAGAAGATGCTAGTCTTACATTAAGTCAAGCAGAGGCATTATATAATCAAAAACAAAAATATCCTGGTGGTCATTATAATGGTAATAAATGGGTTCCAGGTGGTACATGTTCTAGTAAAATAGGTTATTATTACTTTAGAACATTAGAAGCTACTAGATCAACAATTAATGAACTTAATGGATCTTATAGTGATAGCCATGGTAAGAAACAATATGCAGCAGGATCTAATGGATTTTTACAAAGAAAAACAATTGATGGATATACAAATGTGTGTGATGATACATGTAAATGGATAAATAGTTGTTCTTCTAATACAGTACTTACTCAATATCTTGCTGAACAACAATATCAAAAAGAATTAGCAGAATGGGAGAGTGCTAAAGCAGCTTGTGAAGGAAGTTCTGGTACTTGTACTAATGAGACTACTGATTACAAAATCGTTGTTGATAATTTAGATACTAATGATAGTGTTAATGATACTGATAAGAGTGATTGGCAAGAAGAATTTAGTTCTTCTCAGAAATTGAATGGTGATAGTGTTACTGGTAATTTCCCAGATATGGTAATTCTTACAGATGGTGTATGTGAAGACGGAGAGGATGATCCATGGGATTATCATAATATAATAACATTCCCAGGTACTTGGGTTAATAATAAGACTGGTCAAACTGCTCATTCTATTGAACCAGGATTTGAAGATTTCTATACTTATGTTGGTAATGAGTATTGTACTAAATTGAATTCAATTCCTGTTAATACTGCTTGGTGGTATTGGAAAGTTGTTCAAAATGGTGATGAATCTGTTCTTACAGATAGTCAAAAAGAAGAGATTAATAATTCACTTGAGATGAATATTAGAGGTAGTATTGATAATTATGGTTACTTTGGTTGGGATTTTGATATTGAATGTTTCTATGCTATAGATGATGAACTTAACCCTAATCCAGAAAATAATGAAACTTGTTCAGAAACAGATCCTTATTATCCTACATGTGAACCTCCAGGAAGTTGTCCTGCAGATGATCCAGATTATCCATATTGTGATTGTCCAGAATCTGATCCAAATTATCCATATTGTAAAGATGATGATGGTGGTAATGATACTATTGTAACTGATTATGATTTTAGACCTATTTCTTTAGATAATATGTTCCCTGATGGTGGTAGTGCATCACAAACTAGTGCCAATGATAAAGATACTCAAGCTTCTAATTTAATAAATAATTTAGAGACTTTAAGAAATAGTGGTACTTCACTACAACCTGTAGCTTCTGCTACTAGAGAGCCTGGATTTAACTGGAGTTGTGAAGCGACTAATCTTGAAAATCCAGATTATATTGTTCAACCTGTAACAGTTATGAATGAAATACAAGCATTAGGTGATAGCATTTATGACGGTGATAAATACCTAGATTATCATATTAGATTAACACCTGAGACTATGAATAAAGTAAAAGATTATAATAGAGATTATGATGCATATACTGAGCCTTCTAGTGATAATAGCAATGAAGTTTTAACAGCTGGTTCAAATAAAACAGCAGGTGTTACAGTATATCGTAGTTACTTACTTCATAAGGTACTTAATAGTAATGAATTACTTAAGAGTGGTTTGATAGGATGTAATAATGAAGATGATGGTACTTGTCCAAATGTTATAGATACTACTACTAGTTGTTATCAAGAATATATGTCCCAAAGTGCAGTGTTGAAGGGAGGAAATTAATATATGAATAGAGCGATGTTAATAGTTGGTATTATCCTTTTAGCAATTATTGCTTTTGGTGTTATAAATATCACTCAAAGTTATCAAACTGGTAATGAACTTGATTATTATTTATTAAGAGAAACGACTGAAGCGGCAATGACTGATGCAGTAGACGTTGGTTATTACCGCTTAAGCGGTCTAGTTAGAATGGATAAAGAGAAATTTGTTGAAAGTTTTATTAGACGTTTTTCTCAAAATGTTGCTAATAGTAGAACTTATGATATAGGTTTTTATGATATTAATGAAACACCACCTAAGGTTAGTATATTAGTTAAATCAGAAACTGCTGCTAGTATTAATGATGAGTCTTTGGGAATTACTAATAGAATTGATGCGATTCTAGAAACTAATTATTATAACAATATATATGTTACTAATAGAACTAGGGCAGGGGAATTAGATTATAGTGAAGTTGATAGATAAAGAGGATAAGGAGGATGTTAGATGAATAATTTAGTTGTTGGAATAAAGAAATTCCTTACAAATAGAAATACTGTTACAGTAGTTGGTGTTATTCTTGCTATAGTAATAATTTATGTTGGTTATAATATGCGTATTAATCAAGCGATTACACCTGTTACTGTTCCATATGCAATGCAAGATATTAATCCTAGTACACAGATAACAGAAGATATGGTTGGTACTATGGAAATACCGCAGTCTATGTTAAATGATAATATCATTAGAAATAGTGCTGATGTTATTGATATGTATGCTAATTATGATAGTGTTATTCCAGAAGGAAGTTTATTTTATAGAAGAAGTGTTGTATCTAGTGAACAATTACCTGGTAATGTAATATTAGATTATCCTAAAGGATATGTTTTATATAACTTATCTGTTGATATGGCTAGTACTTATAGTAATCAAATAGTTCCTGGTAACTATATAGATATATACTTAAAAGTTCAAAATGCCCAGGGTGCTGAAGGTACTGTTATTGCAGATGATAGAATTATGGTAGGTAGATTACTTGCTAATGTTAAAGTTTTAGCAGTATTTGATAGTAATGGTAATGATGTTTTTTCTAATGTTGAAGAAAAAACAGCTCCTTCTCAGATAATATTTGCTGTACCAGAAGAGTATCATATTTTACTTCGTAAAGCTAGTTTCTTAAGAGCTTATGAATCTGAAATTATTCCTGTTCCTACTAATGAAAGTTTAGAAGATGAACCTGGTGATGTAGAGTTATCTAGTGAGGATTTAAGAAACTTTATTAATAACGTTACAGCGATGACTGAAGAAGATTTATCTTATACACAACAATAGATAGAAAAGGGGTGTGTAGTCTATGAACGATGCCATATTTGACAAGTTAGATTTTGGACTTTTTGAACCTTTGATTAAAGATGATGATATAACAGATATTTCTTATTGTAATCATGGACAAATTTGGGTTCGTTCTTTAACTCAAGGTTCTAAAAGAGTAGAAATTGAAGGGCTAAATGATGCATTTGTTGAAAAGTTAGCCTTTCAATGTTCTAATGTTATGGGAACAACTTTTAATAATGCAAAGCCATTTCTTGATGCTGAGTCTACAGAGTTACGTCTTAACTTTGTACATGATTCTATTGCTACTAATGGTATTGCGGTAGTTATCCGTAAAACTCCTGCTAAGATTAGACTTAATAAAGAAAAGTTAATTAGTGAAGATTACTTTACTGCTAATATTCATGATATTTTAATGAAGTGTGTTGAAGGTCATTGTAATATCATGGTTAGTGGTGAGACTGGTTCTGGTAAAACAGAATTTGTTAAATATCTGGCTAGTCATACTAAAGAAAATGAAAAGATTATTACAATAGAAGATACTTTGGAACTTCATTTGGATAGAATCTTTCCTCATCGTGATATTGTTGCAATGAAGACAAATAATGTGGCTAGTTACTCTGAAGTTTTAGTTACTTGTATGCGTCAAAATCCTAAATGGATTCTTTTGTCAGAAGTTCGTAGTGCAGAAGCGGTTACTGCTGTTCGTAACTCTATTAGTTCAGGACATAATATTTTATCTACAATACATGCTGATAAAGCTAGTGCTATTCCTTATCGTTTGTATTCACTTCTTGAAAGTGATATAGATGTTGATCAGTTCTTAACGACAATTTATCGTTATATTCAACTTGGTGTACATATTAAGGCTTATTATAGTAAAGAATATGGTAAGTTTCATCGTGAAGTAGATGAAGTAGTAGAGTTTTATGTAGATGATGATAATAAACCACAATCTCATATTCTTTATCAGAAGACTTTTGGTAAAGCTCCTGTTCAGAATATGCCTACTAAACATTTGAAAGAGTATTTAGAAAATCAAAATATCTTTATTGATAATTTATTTACTAAAGGGGATTCGATGGATGTTATTAATAATCAAAGTAATGAAAATAGTAATGCTTTAGGTGCACCTAAGATTAACGTAGTAGAATCTCCTAACTTTGAGAATGATATAAGTAACATTAATACAAGTAATCAAAGTAATCTACTTAACCAGAGTGATGTGGTTTTAGGAAATAGTGGGTTAAATCAAAATGTTCAGGTTATTCAAAGTAGTCAAAGTGTATTGAATAGTGAAGTAACACCGAATGTTCAAACGAATCAAGTTGGGCAAGATTTACCTAAAGTTGACTTTTCTACTGAGATAGTTTAAGAGAGGAGGAAAAATTTTATGGTATTGTTTTTACTACTTGCTATTGCTATTGTAGTTATTTTATATCGTAATTATAGAGGATCTAATGTCTCTAAATATATTACTGATCAAGTACAGGCGATTTATGATAAATTTGCTCCATATTCATATAAAGTGGTAAGAGAAAAGACAAAACAATTAGGACAGGAATATACGGCAAGACAGTATTTAATTCAAGTATTAATACTTGGTGGTTTTGCAGGTGTTGTTACTTATATGTATTTTTATAATTTGATAGTTTCTATTATTTATGTCATAGTTGCTATTTGTTTTGTTCCTTACTTATCTTTCTTAAGATGTAAAAGAATATATAGTGAGTTTATTTTTGAACAGATACAGGTTTATACTACTAATACCATTATGGAATTTGCCACAACTCAGAGTTTTGTTAAATCACTTGAAGGTGTTAGAGATTCTGGCATTCTAGAAGATCCTGTACTATCTGATGTTAATCATATGATAGATATGGCTTATGATGAAGGATCAATAGATGGTGCGATTAACTTTATGAGTGATAAATATCCATACTATATTGTTAAAAATATGCATCAGTTGTTTTTACAAATAACTAAAGAAGGTGCTAAAGACACAGGAGAAAGTTTGGAAAATATGCAGCTTGATATAGATACTCTTGTAGAGAGTGTTTATCGTGACAGAATGGATAGAGCTAATTTCCATAAGAAATTCTTACAATATGGTGTTATGTTATTTCTATTAGTTATGTTAATACAATATATGCTTGGTACTGAAAGTTATATTGAATTGATTAAAGCTGTTTATGTTCAGATTATATTACATGGTATTATCATATTTAATAGTTATTTCCTTTTAAAAGGAGAAAGATATTATAATGAGAATGTGGGGGTTGAATAGTTATGGAAATAGTTTTTGTTGCTGTTATACTCTTATTTATATTAGTTTATAATAGAACTATCGATAAGAATAAATTTATTAATGATAATAAGAAATATTTTGAAATTTTAAGAGAAGATGATTATGATTTCTTAGTTTATGCTAAATATGGTGATTCTGCTTCTCCTAATGAATTATTTCAAAAAAGGGTAATGTATGCACTTGCTATATTCTTTATATTTATGTTTCTATTTATAGATGATGTTAGTCTAATCAATATTATTCTTGCTGTTTTAGTTGCTTTTTTGGTATTTAAAATGCCTTATACGCAATTAAAATCATATTATAAAAAACATTTGCATCAAATCGATGTAATGTTGCCATACTATTTAAAGAGTTTGGAAATATTAATTCAACATTATACTGTTCCTGTTGCGATAGGTAAGAGTATTAATGATGCTCCTGATATTTTTAAACCTGGTCTTAGAGAGATGATTGAGAAGATTAACTCTGGAGACTCTAGTATTACACCATATATGGATTTTGCTAATACTTATCCTGTTAGGGATTCTATGAGAATGATGAGACTTTTATATCGTTTAGGTCTTGGTGGACAAGAACAGAAACAAGAAAGACTTTTAATGTTTTCTCGTACTGTTTCTAATTTACAGGCTAAAGCTAGAGATACTAAATATAAAGAAAGACTTGATCATATGGGGAATATGACAATGATTATGCTTGTCGTTACAGGTGTTAGTGTAATGATAGTTATTCTTGCTTCTTTACTATTAAGTATAGGAAGTACAGGTATTACTGTGTAAAGTTTACTAAAAAGGGATTACAAATGTATAAAAATCTGTTATAATTATTTTTGTAAGATATGAAAGGAGAGAGAGTTTTTTATGAAAGAAGCGACTGGAGAGTTAAATATGACTGTAGTAACTATTGTTTTGATTGGTGTTATTGCAGCATTCTTTGCAATATTTTGGCCTACAATCAGAAATTCTATTGAAGATACATGGGATGCTAATGTTACTTCACAAGATAATACTATAACACCATAATTTAGTTTGAAATAAGGATGTGATTAATAATGAGAGATGCAATAGGTCAAGTATTTGTTTTACAAGTTATATTAGCTTTTGTTATATTAATTAATGGTTATATGGCTTATTCTGTTAATTATACTAGGGCATTTCGCGTTAAGAATCAGATAGTTGATATTATTGAACAGTATGAGGGACCTTATAATCAAGAGGGATTAGATAAAATTAATAGTTATATTAATCAAATGACATATGAAGTTCCTGGAAGAATTATTCAAGCTTTTGAAGATGATTATGGTGGAAGTGCAAGTTGTCAAAATGGTTGGTGTTATATTCCTCATGAGGTTACTATTGCTGGTGGCGATGGTAATATGACAGGTTATTATTATTCTGTTGTTACTTTCGTAAATATCGATATACCTGTTGTTAATAATATAATTGGTTTAGGAAATTTCTTACGAATTTATGGTGAGACTAGAACTATTTATTAAAAGAGGGAAGTGATATAATGAACGTTATTATTGCTAATGAAGCTAAGGGAATGCTTTCCACTTTAGATATTGAAGTTATTAAGAGCGTTGATGGTATTCATACAGCTGAAGAGATAGTTGAAATGTTCAGAAACTTCTTTTATGCAAGAATGATTTTAGATGTTACAGCTATTAAAGATTATGAGAATATTGTTAATATTCAAAAAATATCTATAGGGCTTGATGCTGATAAAATCATTCTTTTGCTTCCTAATAATGAAATTTCTAATTCTAGTGGTTATTTATCTAAAATTATTTCTATGGGAATTTATAATTTTACTACTACTGTTGATGGAATTAAATATTTATTAGATCATCCTAATACTTATAAAGATGTAGCTCATATTCAACAACTTAATGATTTGTCTAGTACTATAAGTGATAAAGTAGTATCAGGTTCTAGAGTAATTGGTATAAAAAATATTACTGATCATGCTGGAAGTACTACACTTATTTATATGTTAAAAAAAGAGTTAGAACAGACTTATGGTATGAGTGTTGTGGCTATTGAAGTTAATAGACATGATTTTCTCTATTTTAATAGTGAGAATATGGTTTCAATTGATGATGATGCTTTGATTAGTGAAATTGCTAAGCATAAGGGTGTTGCTATTATACTTATTGATTTAAATGATTCTAGTAATGAAGGAGCTTGTGATGATGTTTTATATTTGATTGAGCCTTCTAGTATTAAGCTTAATAAATTAATGCGAAGAGATAGAAGAATATTTGAAGAATTAAGAGGAAAGAAAATAATTCTTAATATGAGTTTGCTTTCTAATAGTGATATTATGGATTTTGAGTATGAAGGTAGAACAAAAGTGTTTTATAATCTTCCACCACTTAATGATAGAATAAAGAATCCTGTACTTAGTGATTTTTTATCTAAAGTTGGACTTGTTCATAATACAAAAGAAAGCAGTGGTAATAAAATATTTGGGTTATTTAAAAGATAATAACTTGACAAAAGATAATATTTTATATATTATTGTGTTAGTGAAGGAGAATGTTTATGAATAGTATGTTATTAATGAATATGGTACAAATTTTAGACGCTGGAGATGTTAATCCTGATGGACCTTGTCGTGGATTTGGTTTTATAGTTAGAATTATTAAAAATGGTTTATTTCCTATTTTACAAATAGGTATTCCAATTATTTTAATAGTTTTAGGTACTCTAGATTTAGGTAAAGCAGTTATCTCTAGTGATGATAAAGCAGTTAAAGAGGCTCAATCTAAATTAATTAAAAGATGTATCTATGCAATATTAGTATTCTTTATTGTAACACTTCTTAACTTATTGTTTACAATGGTTGGTAATATTGCAGGTGATGATGCACCAGGTTTACAAAATTGGAGTGAGTGTTGGAGTAATCCTGAAGAAGATTAATATAAATAGCAATTTAATTGCTGTTTTTTCTATATAAGGATGTGTTCATATGATAAATATATTAGATATGGTTTTTGTAAATACAGATAGTAATTGTTATGGTTTTGACTCTGTTATAAGAGTTATTAAAGAAGGGGTATTTCCTATTTTACAGATAGCAATACCTATTATTTTAATTGTCCTTTGTACTTTTGATTTAGGTAGAGCGGTTATAGGTAGTGATGATAAAGAGAATAAGAAACTTCTTAAAAGAATTGTTAGAAGATTAGTTTATGCTATTGTTATATTCTTTTTCGTTACTGTTATTAATTTAGTATTTACAATGGTTGGTTCTATTACTGAGAATGAAACCTTAGCTAGGTGGAGTAATTGTTGGAATTATCCTATGGAAAATTAGACAGTGTTTGATAGCAATTTAATTGCTATTTTTTCTTTATGATGGTATACTTATATCATGATTTGAGGTGTCTTTGATGAGAAAGAAGATTTTAGTAACTTTTGTAATATTATTTTGTTTATTTATGAGTCCTATAGGGGTTGATGCTAAAACTACTACTAAAGAATGTAGCTATTATGTTAATTATAATCAACTTAGTGGTAGTGGTGGAGGAACTATAAATTGTACTTTTAATTGGGATGATTCATGGTTTTTTGGAGGCTTTTCATATAGCTGTAAGTATGATAGTGGTCCTGATGGTGAAATGACAATTTTGATTGGTAATTATAATAGTGAAAAAGGTACTGGTTTTGCTTTGGATGAATGGTTTGAAAAGAATAAGTCATGCCCTAGGTATTTGGTTTTTAATTCCCAAAATTTATCATCAAGTTCTTCTACATATGCTGCAAATACTGATAAACAAGTAGATTTAATAAAAGATAAATATGGTAAAAGTTTTACTGAACATATTGAAACTAGTATAAGGGATCAAGAGATAAAAGATGATCCAAATAGTGAAGCTGCTAAAGAGTGCCAAAATAAAAAAGAGGCATTAGATAATTCTATAGCTTTATTACAGGGAAATAGAAATAAACTTATTGAGATGAATTGTCAAAATTATGAATTATCTGATGATGAACGTGATACTGTTGCTAGTGCTGATAATATTAAGTGGGGAAGAGAGTGTAAACAAATTACTGATAATTATAGTATTACAGTTAATTCTGCTAAGAAAGCTTTAGAAGATTATACTAATTCTGGTTGTCTAGACAATAATAGTGATGAATATAAACAATATGAGGATACAATAAGTGGTTTAGAGCAGGAAGTAGAACAAATTGCTGATAATATAGATGAACAAAATGGTGTGTATGATGATGAGTGGGAAGAGTTAGGTGAGGATATAGGTAGTGGAGATTTTGGTAATCCTGTTAGTTGTCCAGATATTATAAATATGGAGGAAGGGCATATTGGTTGGATTCTAAATACTATATTAAATTATGTTAAAATAATAGGACCTATTTTAGTTGTATTGTTAAGTTCAATAGATTTTATAAAGGCAGTCGTTGGTTTTGATGAAAAAGCAATGAAAGAAGCACAAAATAAATTGATTATTAGATTAGTAGCAGCATTAGGCCTATTTTTGGTTCCTACTTTAGTACAACTTTTATTATCATTTATTAATGTAACAACTTGTACTTTAGGATAAATAGTATTAATAAAGGTGTTTGGTATTTTAGATTATATTCGATATGATTGTTAAAATTAGTATTTAAACGAAAGAGAAGTGAAAGTTATGTTTTGGACAGATCCTGGATTTATAGCTGATTTCTGTAGAGGTTTCTTTGCAATATTAGATAGTATAGGATATTTCTTCTTAAGTGGAATTTTTGATATATTTTTTGATATTGTAAATGCTGATATTTTACAGGGCAATGTAATTAATGAATTTTATACAAGAGTGCAAATGATATTGGGAGTTTTAATGATTTTTAGAATATCTATTACACTTTTGCAAATTATTATTAATCCTGATGTGTTTAAAGATAAGCAAAAGGGTGCAGGTTCTCTTGTGATGAGAATTGCAGTTATGCTTGTTTTATTAACTCTTATTGTTCCTATGGAAAATATACCAACTAATGGGAGTGATTTAAATGAACAGATAAGGGATAATGGTATATTATTTGGTTTTTTATATCAAATTCAGAATACTGTTGTAGAAGATAATGTTTTAGGTAAATTGCTTCTTGGTTCTGAGACTGATAATACTACTTCAAATGGTGCTCAACTTCCTGGTATGCAAGGTGTAGGTGATGTTATTACTGCAGATATTGCTAAAGCTTTTATTAGTCCAGTTCAGCTTGATGAAGATGAAGAATTAACAAGTTCAAATGTAGATAGTGTCGCTGCATGTCCTGATGATGCTAGTTCTTATTTAAATACTTCTGTTACTTCTGGAGCTTTACTTGATCATATAAATGTTACATGTAATGTAAATGGTGATGAAACATATGCATTTAATTATACAGGTTTTGGTGGAGTTGTAGTTGCTGTTGTTATGACTATTATAATTATAGGATTTACGCTTGATATTGCAGTACGTGCTATTAAACTTGCATTGTTAAGATTAATTGCACCTGTTCCTATTATTTCTTATATAAGTCCTGGACAAGAAAAAGATGGAGCTTTTGGTAATTGGATTAAGACATTAACTTCAACTTATTTAAGTTTATTTGTTAGATTAATGGTTATTTATTTTGGTATATATTTAATAATCTTATTAAGAGAAGGAGATTTAGTTACTTGGAATGGTACTTCTGCTTTAGCTAATGTATTTATTATAATTGGTATTTTAGTATTTATGAAACAAGCTCCTAAATTTTTCCAAGATATGTTAGGAATTAAAGGTGATGGTAAATTATTTAGTGGTATTGGTACTATGTTAGGTGCTGCTGCTTTAACTGGTGGTATTGCTGGTTCTGTTGCTACTGGTGTAAGAGCTGGATGGGCTGAAGGGCAGGAATTTAGAGATAAATCTAAAAAAGGTACGCCTGCTAGATATTTAAGAAATGCTTGGACTGGAATTGGAGCAGGAGTCGCAGGTTTAACTAGTGGAGTAGGAGGACTTGTAACTGGTGGTAGAGCACTTGCTACTGCTGATAAACAGGTTCCTAGTGCTGTAATGTCTGCTATGCAAAAAAGAAATGCTATGAGAGCATCACATTCTACTGCTTTAGGTAGACTTTCTAGTGAAGCTTATGGTATGTTTACTGGTAGAACTTTAGCAGAGAAAGATAAACAAGCTTTAGAAGTTAATCAAGCCGCTGTTAAACAGATGCAGGAATGGAAGAGCTTTACTGAAGGTGAAGCTAAGAAGAAAGGCGATTTTGGTTATTCTAAGTATGGTATATACTCAGCTACTGATGGAAGAACGCAAATTAGAGCTTTCAATTATGAACGTTTGGTAGCTGCAATGAATGCAAAAGATAGTAGTGGAAACTTTAAGTATGGTGGTTTACAGTATAATGTTAGAGATTTTGATGCAAATGTAATGGGAGAAATCTTAAAAAGTCAGAATAGTCGTTATGTTAAGGCAGTTTTTAATGGTACTGAAGATAATCCTGGTGTTTTATCAAATTGGGAATTAGCAAAAAAAGCTTTAGCTGATGCTGATATTGACTATAAAGGTGAATATCTTGATCCTATGGTTATAGGTCCAACTATAGGTGTTGCAAGTTCTAAAGCACAAGAGATGCAAACTGGTATGAAACATATTAAACATATTGCTAACCATAATGCTAATAAGAGTAAATAGGGAGTGTGATAATAGATGAATGATAGTTATTTAATACCTGCTAATACAAAGAGGGGAACATTGATACTTGGGTGGTTTAAGCCTTTTGATTTAATTTTACTGGGAACTGGAGTTTTAATTTCTCTTGTTCTCTTAATGACTTTTCCTGTGGCTTCTAATTGGCAAGTTATACTTGTAGTCTTACCAGGTTTGATTTGTGCATTTCTTGTTATTCCAATACCTAATTATCATAATATTTTAACTATAATTATAGAGTGTTATAATTTCTTTACAGGTAGAAGAAATTATATTTGGAAAGGTTGGTGTGTTAAAGATGTCCAAGATGTCAAAAAAAGTAACTAGTCAGTATACTGAAGACTGGCTTCCTATTACTGGTATTCAAAATGGTTATATAATTTGTGAAGGTAAACAGAAAGTTACAGGTGTTAAAATTACTCCTCGTAATATCTTTATCCTTGATCAACAGTCTCAAGATAATGTCTTGATTAGTCTTAAGAACTTTTATAATATGATAGATTTTACCTTTTGGTTAGTTGTTGCAGATAGACCTGTTGATATATCAGTTTATATGTCACAATTACAACTATTATATAACGATGCTACATCTCCTGCTATTCGTAAACTTATTTTACAAGATATAGATAAAGGTAATACTTTTATGAATAATAATATCGTTGATACTGAGTACTTTATTCTATTTAAAGATGCTAGTGAAGATGTACTACAAAAAAGAGTTCGTTTATTGATTAATGGACTTGCATCCTGTGGACTTAATGCTGCACAAGTTAGTAATGATGACCTTAGAATAATTATGGAAAACTTCTTAAATGGAGGAGTTAGTACAGAGTTTGGGACGGTGATGCCTGTATGAGTATAAGTATAAAAAGTCAGTTAGCTCCTAAAGGATTACAATTTAATCCTAATGATTTTAATATTAGTGATAAGTATGCGACTATACTTTCTGTTATATCTTATCCTCGTTATATTGCACCAGGGTACCTTTCAACTTTGACATCTATGAGTGGTATTAAAATAGTTATTAAGCATCTTCCTGTACCATTCAGTACAATGTCTAAAATGATTAATAGACAAGTTGCAGATTTAAGAGAAAGATATCGTCAAGAACATGATCAAACTGCTAAAGAAAGAATTAGACAAGATGCTGAGAGTTTAGAGTCCTTTGTTTCTATGCTTGCATCAAGTCAGTCTCGTATCTTTGATTTTCAAATGCATATTATGATAAATGCTGATACTAAAGAAGACTTAGAGTTACGTAAAGTAAATGTAAAAAACTATTTGGATGCTATGGAATTAAGAGCAGTGTCTTTACGTTTTGAACAAGAAAAAGTCTTAAAAAGTATTTTGCCAATCTTTCCTGATCAAGATATAGAAGAGAGAATTGGTACTCCTATTCCAACTCCTACTATTGCAGCGATGTATCCTTTTATCTTTGATAGTATTAAAGATCCAGGATTATCTGTTTTACTTGGGGTAGATTTTTCTGGAGGAGTAATCCTATTTAATCAATTTCTATATCAAATAAGAAAAGAAAATAATAGAAATAATGCTAATATGATTATACTTGGTACTTCTGGTTCTGGTAAAAGTACTGCTGCTAAACTACTTTTAAGAACTCATATTAGAAATGGTTGTCAGATTGTTGCAATAGATCCAGAGAATGAGTTAGAAGAGATGACTAAAACTTTTGGAGGAGATACCATTGATATTGGTAAAGGTGGAGAGTTTGGTCTTATTAATCCATTAGAAGTTATTATTGATGCTGATGATGAAGAGATTAGTCAAGGACTTGGTTATACTGTTTTGACTCGTACTTTACAGTCACTTAGAGCCTTTATGAAGTATTATGATCCATCTATTGGTGAAGATGTACTTAATATGTTTAGTGAGATAGTTCAAGATACTTATAAACGTTTTGGAATAGATTTTAATACTGATTTTAGTAACTTTACTTCAGCTGATTATCCAACATTTTCTGATGTATATGCTACTATTAAGGGAAGACTTATGTCTTTAACTGAACAGACTAGAGAAAAGGATATTATTCAGAGTCTTGAACTTAAGATTAGACCTTTAATAAAAGAGTTGAGATTCTATTTTGATGGTAAGACTACTATAACTGCTGATAGTGATTTTATGGTCTTTAATATAAAAGAATTTATGAATTCTGATACTAATATTAGAAATGCTTTATTCTTCAATATCTTAAAGTATGCTTGGGGACTTTGTCTTGATCCTTCTGTTAATACAATATTAATGGTAGATGAAGCTCATGTATTACTTAGTAATAATAATGAACAAGGAGCTGATTTCCTTGCTCAAGTACAAAGACGTGCTCGTAAATATAATACAGGTACTATAATTATTACTCAACAACCTAGTGATTTCTCTAGTCCTGCTATTATTACTCAAGGTAAAGCGATATTTGATAACTCATCATATTATCTTGTTATGGGACTTAGAAAACAAGCTGTTGAAGATTTATCATTATTAATAGACTTAAATGAAAATGAGAAAGATAGTATTAAGAGATATTCTCAAGGTGAAGCACTGTTTGTATGTGGTAATAGGCGTATGAGAATAAATATAGTTGTTACACAAGAAGAATTAGAGTCATTTGGTAGTGCTGGTGGATTTTAGAAATAGTTAAAGTAATGTATGTAGAGGGAAGTGGTGATTATGGGAGGAGAAAAATTTAGTAAGAAAAATAGAAAAAAAAGCTCTTTTTCTTCTTCTATGTATGGGAAACTTGTTCTAATAGCATTACTTTTTTCTATTTGTCTTGTAAGTTTAACTTATTGTTTTAAAGTTATAGATATTTCTAGTTCTAGTGATGAAGTCATTGCTTATAGTGATGCTGCTGATGCATTTTATGATAGACTAGATCAAGTATATAATGAATTTCCTGGAAATGAGAAAGAGTTTGCTAAATTAGTTATTACTTCTACTTTTACAGTATTACATTTACATGTTGAAGGTTTTACTTATGAAGATATGTCTTTAGATATGATGAGAGAAGTTGCTAGTTTAATGCTTGATGAAGTGGAACATGAAAATGGTACTATTACTTATACTGATAAAGGAGAAGAAGAAGTTAAAGAAGGGTTAACAGATTATTTTAAAAGAATTGATTCAACACTTGATGATATTACTTGTGAAAGAATGGCTGAAGATGTTTATGACTATATAGATGATTATTTAGAATTTATAGGAGCGAATGTAGAAGATGGTAATGGCTCTTCTTCTAGCTGTAATGGTAATTCTTATTGGTGGCCTATAGGTAGTAGTGAGACAACAACTGAAAATGGTGTTACTTTTGCTAGTGGAGATCCTGTCTCTTCTACTATAACTGCTACTTTTGCAGGTAATGATTCAGTTCATAATGGTAATCATGGTGCGATAGATATTTCTAATAATTTAGGAGTAGGTGGTACTAATATTATCGCTGCTAAAGATGGAGTTGTTGTCTATCCTACAGAAGATTCACAAACACAGTATGCTGATAATGGTTCTTTAGATAATAGTGATGGTGGTGGTTATGGTAATTATGTTATTATAGAACACTCTGATGGTACTTATACTTTATATGGTCATATGGCACAGAATAGTATTACAGTTAGAGCGGGAGATAATGTTAAACAAGGACAAGTTATTGGTAAGATGGGACATTCTGGTAGATCAACTGGAACACATTTACATTTTGAGGTTAGAGTTGGTGGTAATAGTAGAGATAATAGAGTTGATCCTTTAGACTATGTAAGTATTGATAATCCTCGTCCTTCCTGTGTTGATTTTTCTTTAACTACTTCATCTTTATCAAGACAGGAATTTATTGCTAAGATGGAAGCATATTGTACTAGTAGTGGTAATGAATCTTTCTGTACGAATTTTGCTGATCATGCTGGAGAAGTTTATGATGTATCAATAGACTCAGGTGTTAATCCGGAACTTGTTGTCGTTACAGCAGGTACAGAGCAAGGATGGCGAAAATGTGGAGGTCTTCATAATTATTGGGGAATTGGTATACCTAATGGTGCAGGTTGTAGTGCTGGTCCTCAGTTAACAACTTTAGAGGCTGGGATTAGAGAATATGCTGATACTTTGAAAGAGTATCAACCAGGTGGTAGATATGCTTCTTCTATTGAAAATAGAAATCAGGAAAGAGAAGCGGCGGGATGTGATGCGGCAGGACATGGACCACCTGGAAGTTTAGCTGGTATGCAGTCTGTTTATTCTTGGCTAGGAGATTATCGATATAGTCCTGGTAGTTGGGGAATGGGTGGCTGTAAATATTTAAATATTATTTATGGTGAAGGCTATTGTTCTACTAAGTCAGTTTGTACTAATTATTCTAGTTGTCCAGCGAGTAGTGCAACTACTGTATGTGAGCAAAATGATTATACAGCATGGCAATTACAAGAAAAATTAGAACTTAGAAATACAATATTTGGATTATAGGAGATGATTTGATGAATAAAACGGTTAAAGCAGAAGTATTTATCATTATCTTACTTGTTGTTATATTTTGTGGCAGTTTTATATATATGAAGGCTATGCAAAGTAAATCTAGAGAAGAGAGAATAGATAACTCTGTTGTTGCTCTTGATGATGTTAATCGTTTCTTTACAATAGATTCTGCTATTTCTAAGTATTTTTCTTATATTACTTCAAGAGATGGAGAGAGTTTATTAAGTATTTTAGATGCAGATTATATTAATAGAAACAATATTAATACTAGTAATATATATGATTTTGTTGGTAATTATGATAGTAATATAAGAACTAGTTTAGAGGAAGCTTATAGAGTTAATTCTTATCAAAATATTTATAAATACTATACTAAAGTAGCACTTAAAGAAGAGACTTTATATGATTCTACTTTACAAGGTTATAACTACTATATAGTTACTATTAATGAAAATGAGTTAACTTTTGCTATAGAGCCTATTTCAGAAATTATTTATACAGATAAAGTGAAAGGGGCTGATTCTTAGTGGAAAAGAAAATAAAAATTATTGTCTTTATCATCTTTGCTGCTTTACTTGCCTTTTTAATATTTAGTAATATTAGAGGAGTTGATGAAGCACAAAGAGAGCTTCCTAGTGATGAAGAGTTAAATGAATTTAATAATGTAGGGACTAAGAGTAATGCTAATAGTTATGAAGTTAAAAGTATTTCAGATAGAGAAATTGCAACTATTTATTATAATCATTTTAAAGACTTGGTTGTTAATAATAGTAGTGATGCTTATAATAGAATTAGAAATAAAGATAATGTACCAATGGAGAAATTTGAGTTATTTAGAGATAGTATAATAAATGATTATTATGGTAATAAAGTAGAGAGTTATAGAATTTCAGATGATACATATAGAATTGTAAATAGTAACAATCAAACCATTGTTTTTTATGTAGATGCAGTATATAAGTATGAAGTAGAATTTTTATTTTAATTTGTGAAAGGTGGTGAAAGTATGGAAGAAGATATTGAAATGTTAGATAATGAGGGAGAAGGTTTAGAACAAGAGAATGGAAGTAATAATGTTTCTACTTCTAGAAATGCTAATTCACCACTTAGGAATGCTGTTACTAATATTGCAGGGGCAACTTTAGATAGTAATAAATATAAAAGTATGTTAAATCGAAAGAATCCTAATGATAATAATAGTGCTTCTATGGCTAAAAAAGACTTTAATAAGGCTATTCCTGAGAAAAGACCTAATGTTATTAATAACTCTAAAAATGCTATTGGTAATAAAGCTCTTAATACAGTATCTAATTTACATCCAGCTTTAAAAGCTCTTAATACTGCTAATAATATAAGAAATGTAATAAGTAGAAGAAGACCTAATAATGCTAATGGAAATGGAGTTTCTGTTACAAATAGTGATGATAGTAGTACTAATACTAAAAATAATGATGTTATTCCTAGTGGTACTGTTACTAATGCAGATGATAATAGTACTAGTACTTCTAGTAGAGGGGGAATTTTAAGTTCTCTTAATCCGCTTAGTGGTCTTTCTGGATTAACTGGTGGTATTTCTTTTGGATTTAGTTTTTTAGGAAGAATACCTATGCCGTTAAAAATTGCTATATTACTATCACCTTTATTTATTATTTTCTTTGTTATTTTCCTCCCTTCAACAGTTGTAGGTTTTTTTACTGGTTTTTGGGGTACAGATGTAGTATTAGCTAGTGATGGTAGTACTAGTAATGCAGGTACCATTGATTATGGTGATTATGAGCTTTCTTCAGACTCTGATCAAATATTACATGAATCTTTAAGTTCATTTTTGGAAAGTCATGGTTCTAGTTTAACTGAGTTTAATGGACTTATTTCTTCTAATGTTCAAAATTCTGGATATGGAACAAGAGCTGGCGTAGTAGCCGCAGCTGTTACTTTGATAGCAGAACTTGGTAATAACTATAATGTTAAAATTCCATATTATTGGGGTGGAGGACATGGTAGGATGATAGAAGGTGCTGATGGTAATTGGGGAAGTAGTTCTTGTCATACATATGCAAATGGGCAGTCCTATAATTACTGCGGCTTAGATTGTTCTGGTTTTGTCGCTTGGGCTATATATAATGGAGGCTTTAATGTCGCTGCTAGGTCAGCTGGTTCTTTTCAAAATTTACCTGGAGCAGAACGTGTTACCTTAAGTAGTGGCAGTGCAGTGTTACAACCTGGTGATTTGATGGAGTCTAATTCTCATGTAGTATTGGTTGTCGATGTAATAGATGGTGGATATGTTGTTGCAGAAGCAGCAGGTAATTCTACGGGAGTTAAATTTTCAACTAAACGGTTTGGTGCTAATGGATATTGGGGCGTTAATATGGATGGCTTTTATGAGCAGCAGGTAAGGAGTTAATTATGAAAATTAAATGTTTAATTCTAATACTTATAACATTTTTAATGTGTGGATGTACTGCTAGTGTTAATCTTGAAATAACTGATAGTGAAGTAAAAGAAAATGTTGAAATTACATTTTATCAGAATGCAATATATCCTAAAGATGTTATAAAAACATCTTTTAGAAATTATATTCCTATTTATGAAAGTGATTCAATTATTGATGCTGAGCCTGATTTACCATCTTTAGATATAATTTATTATGAAAAAGAAGAGACTGATTTGGGGAATGGTTATAGGTTTAATTATAAATATGATTTTGATATCTTAGATTATAATAATGCTAGAACTATTAAAGAAGGTTTTAGATCTTATAGTGTTTCTAAAGAAAATGATATTATTTCTTTATCTACTGATGATGAAGGAATACTTTATTTTGATGATTATCCTTTACTAGAAGAAGTTAGGGTTAATATTAAGACAGATTATTTTGTTTTAGAGAATAATGCTGATAGTATTAATGGGAATACTTATACTTGGGTTTTTAATAAAGATAGTAAAAAAAGTATAAATATGTCAATTGATACAACAAGAGATGCTAATTATAGTGTTATAGACGGGTTTATTCCTATAGTTATTATAGTTGCTATAATACTTATTATTGTCTTATTCCTTGTCTTTAGAAATAAAAATAATAATAAAATATAATTAAATTTGTTTTCAATTTTAAGAATTACTGGTATAATAAGCGTAGATTTGAAATGAGGGGATATAATGAAGTTAAAATTTAGAGCAGATAAAGACGATGTAATGATTTTTATAGTCTTTGCTATATTTTTACTTTATATAGTAGCGATAGGTATTGTTAATTTACATTCTTTTGCTACTGAAGGATATTTTAGTGGTCTTAATCCATTTCCTGCTTTTACTCCTAAGTTTTTGTGGATGACTTTACTTATTTACTTTTTAGCTTTAGTGGGAATGCTTGTTAGTGTTAAATCATATTTCTTTGAAATGGAAAAAGGATTTGGTTTTACTAGTGAATCTAAAGATAAAGGTTATTCTAGATGGGCTAAAGATAAAGAGATGAAAGCTGAACTTACTATGGTTAGTCCACAACAAGAAGTTAGTGATGCTGCAGGAGTTCCTTTGCTTTTAAGTGAAAAAGAAGCTTGGGTTGATAATGGAGAGTATCATACTTTAGTAATTGGTTCTACTGGTTCTGGTAAAACTCAGACTGTTATTAAACCTACTGTTAAATTACTTGCTAAAGCAGGAGAATCTATGATTATTACTGACCCTAAGGGTGAGATTTATGAGGCTACTGCTAATATGCTTCGTGATAAAGGTTATGATGTACAGATACTTAATTTCCGTGATCCACAAAATGGTAGTAGTTGGAATCCTTTATCACTTCCTTATAGAATGTATAAAAGTGGTAATCAAGATAAAGCGATTGAGTTACTTGATGACCTTGCTTTAAATATTTTATATGATGAATCTAGTAATAATAGTGATCCTTTCTGGGAAAAGACTTCAGCTGATTACTTTTCTGGTGTTGCTTTAGGTCTTTTTGAAGATGCTAAAGAAG
The DNA here is from genome assembly GCA_944332025.1 of uncultured Bacilli bacterium. Classification (GTDB taxonomy): domain Bacteria; phylum Bacillota_I; class Bacilli_A; order RF39; family UBA660; genus Onthousia. Next base: position 8,681 of record CALVJB010000010.1, on the reverse strand, counting down.
ATGAGATTAATATTAATAGTATTAGTTTAATGACTACTGTTGGTGAAGAGAAGTTTGGTGGTAGTACCTATATTAAAGAATACTTTTCATTTAAAGATCCTGCTAGTGCTTCAGTTATTAATGCTTCTAGTACTATTAATGCTCCAACAGATACAAAAGGATCAATCTTGTCAGTATTTAGACAGAAGATTAAGTTATTTGCATCTCGTGAAAACTTATCAGAAATGCTTAGTCATAGTGATATAGAACTAGCTGATATTGGTAGAAAGAAAACGGCTTTATTTATAGTTGTGCAAGATGAAAAGAAAACATATCATTCACTTGTTACTATCCTTTTAAAGCAATGTTATGAAACATTAATTGGTGTTGCACAGGAAAATGGTGGAGAACTTCCTGTTAGAACTAATTTCTTACTTGATGAGTTTGCAAATATGCCACCTTTAAAAGACGTTACTACTATGATTACGGCTGCTCGTTCAAGGCATATTAGATTTACAATGATTATCCAAAACTATGCACAGTTAAATCAAGTTTATGGTAAAGAGAATGCTGAAACTATTAGAGGTAACTGTGGTAATATTATTTACTTAATATCTGCAGAGCTTGCAGCACTTGAAGAAATATCTAAGATGTGTGGTGAAGTTAAATCTAAAGATGATGATAAGACTGCTTCTACTCCTTTAGTTACTGTATCTGATTTACAGAGAATGAAACAGTTTGAAGTTATTGTTTTAAGAATGAGGATGCAACCATTTAAGACTAAGTTTACACCTGATTTTAAACTTGACTGGGGTAAAACTTATCCTAAGGCAACATATCCTAGTAGAGAGAAACAGCAGGTTCATACTTTTGATATAAAGACATTTGTTAAAGAAAAGAAAAAAGAAAAATTGTTAGAGATGATGAATAGTTCTAATCCAAATGGAGAAGGTGGAAATACTCCTCCTGGATTTGTACCTCCTAATTTATTTGGTATAGGTGCAGGTTCTAATAATAGTCCTATGGGAGGGGCAATGCCTAATCCTACTGGAATACCTAGACCAAATAATCCTATTAATAATAATCCAATGCCTTCTTTTATGAATCCTAATATGGAAAGTAATGCAGGACCTAAGAAACCTTCATTTGATGTGGATGAACTTGTTAAGAAGATAGATGCTAAGATTGCAGAACTTGAGAAAGAAGAGGCAATGAATAAGCAGAAACAACAACAGAAGTTAGAGGCTATGAAAGCTGGGGAACCTAAACCTGTTAAGGATGTTTCTCCAGTTAAAGAAGTTGTTAATAGTCCAATACCTGAAGTTAAACCAGTAGTTAAGGAACAGCCTAAAAAGGCAGTTAACTTAAGTTTAGATGATGACGATGATGATGACTTCTTTGATGATTTCTTTGATGAATAAAAAATATAAAAACTTTGAATTTTGCAAATTCGAGTTAATTTAGATATCAAAATTAAAAATTTAGTGGGCGAATTTTAAAATTTGACCCGCTTTTTTTGGCGAATTTGCAAAATTCATGATTTTACAGATATTTAATTTTATGTTAGATTTATCTCGTGTTAACACGGAAAGTATCTAAATATAAATTACTGGAAAGGAGTTGATAGTTATAAGTTATAGTATAGGAGGTATCGGTTATAGATTTAAATCTAAATCAAGATGTTAATTATGATTTAACAAGAAAAGCGATTAATTTTGATTTAGATACTAATAAACTAAAAGAAGTATATCCTAAAACCTATACTAATGCCTATTATGATATAAAGAAATATTTAGAAGATATTGGTTATCTACATAGACAAGGTTCTGGTTATATTTCTGTTAATTTTTTAAATTTGTCAGAAGTAGAGCAGGATATGATTAATATGGGAAATAATTTACCATGGATAAAATTTTGTATTAAAAGAATAGATGTGACTAGTGTAGGTGATAGGTATGATATGGTGGGAGTTATTAAAGATTAAAAAATATTTGCAAATATAAAATTTAATTATAAAAGGAGTTGATTAAAAATGATGATGGAAATATATTTTGATGAAGAAAAATGTAAAGAATATAATTATGATATTAATGAACGTTATCAGATTATAGATAAATTTTTTGAAGACAATCATGTTAAAAAAATAGATGAAGGTGTGTACTTAGGTACAAAAGAAGATTTTGTAACTTTTTCTAAAGCTAATATAAATTTACCTAGGACTAAATGGTTTAGACAGATAATAGATAAGATGTATTGGCGAGTAGAAGGGTTAAGCCCTCTTTATAGAGAGGATTGTATGCAATCTTATTATAATTCAATGAGGAAATGTGGTTTGTTAAATGAAGATACTATGTAAAAAGAGAAATGTTGATTAAATTTCTCTTTTTTTAAAAAAGTGTTGACAAATTATCCTCTTATTAATATAATGTTAATAACAAGTTTAATTACTTGCTTATTTCTTAGCTTTTGATATTAATAAAAAGTTAATAAGAGGAGGGATAATTTATGAAAGTTGAGAATTTGAAAGTCTATAATAAAGCTTTAATTGTTGTTGATATGGTTAATGGCTTTGTTAAGGAAGGAGTGTTACATGATAAATCTATTACTAGAGTTATACCTAGACAGATAGAACTTATTAAAGAGTATCATAATGAGGGACAGTTAGTTATCTTTATTCAAGATACTCATACTAAAGAATCTACAGAACATAAGAGATTTCCTGATTATCACTGTCTTAAAGGTAGTAGAGAAGAGGAAGTAGTTGATGAGTTAAAACCTTTTACTACTTTAGATAATACTATATGTATACCTAAAAATAATACAAGTTTTATGGAGGCTCAGCCTTTTAGAGAAGTGATGGAGGAGGCTTGTAATATAAAAGAGTTTGATATAGTAGGATGTTGTACTGATATTTGTGTATGTAATGGTCCTATGGGACTTGCAAATTACCTTGATGAACATAATAGAGATAGTGTTGTTAGAGTACATAAAGATGCTGTTGCTACCTTTGCAGAAGATGATAGACAAAACTATGTAGATGCAGCTTATCTACTTATGGAACAGCAAGGGATTCAGTTAGTTAAAAAATTTAGAAGTTGATATTAATAATTTGATAAAAAGAAAGGAATGATTTAAATGAATGAAAGAAATTTAACTTTGTTAACTGATTTATATGAACTTACTATGATGAATGGATATTTTGATATGAGAAGGGATGAAAGAGTAGTATTTGATGTCTTCTATCGTAAGAATCCTTGTGATGGAGGATATGCTATTGTAGCAGGTCTTGAACAGGTAATTGACTATATTAAAAATTTACATTTTGATAGGGATGACATTGAGTACTTAAGAGAATTAGAGCTTTTTGATGAAGAGTTTTTAAAATATTTAGAGAAATTTAAGTTCACTGGTAATATTTATGCTATTAAAGAAGGAACAGTTGTCTTTCCAATGGAACCTTTATTAAAAGTAGATGCTCCTATAATAGAGGCACAACTTGTAGAGACAGCGATATTAAATATTATTAATCATCAAAGTCTAATTGCTACTAAAGCATCTCGTGTGTGTGAAGCGGCTAAAGGGGATGCTGTTATGGAGTTTGGACTTAGAAGAGCACAAGGTCCTGATGCTGGTATATATGGAGCAAGGGCTGCTGTTATTGGAGGATGTGCTTCAACTAGTAATGTTCTAGCTGGTAAGAGGTTTAACATTCCTGTTGCAGGTACTCATGCTCACAGCTTTATTATGAGTTTTGATAGTGAATATGAGGCTTTTAAGAAATATGCAGAACTTTTTCCAAATAATGCAACCTTGTTGGTAGATACTTATGATACTTTAAAGTCAGGTGTTCCTAATGCAATAAGAGTATTTAAAGAATTAAAAGAAGAAGGTAAGATGCCTAAAAAATATGGAATACGGCTTGATAGTGGAGACTTAGCATATCTATCTAAAAAGGCTAGAGTTATGTTAGATGAAGCAGGATTTCCTGATGCTACTATTTGTGCTTCTAATGATTTAGATGAATATCTAATAGAAGATTTGAAAAAACAGGGAGCGAAAATAAATCTTTGGGGAGTTGGTACAAGCTTAATTACTTCAAAAGATTGTCCTAGCTTTGGAGGAGTTTATAAACTTGCGGCCATTAAAAAATCAGGAGTAGTGATTCCTAAGATTAAACTTAGTGAAGATGCTGTAAAAATTACTAATCCAGGAGATAAACAAGTATTTAGATTCTATGATAAGGAAACAGGTAAAATTAGGGGAGATATTATTGGCTTTGTAGATGAAAAATATAGTGAGGAAGAGACAACTATAATGTTTGATCCTGTAGATACTTGGAAGAGAAAAGAATTAGAGAAGGGTACTTATACAGTTAGAGAGTTGTTAGAACCAATATTTATAAATGGGGAATGTGTTTATAAAAGTGATAATGTAATGAATATTAGAGATTACTGTAGTATGGAAAAAGAAACATTGAGCGAAGAGAATAAAAGATTTGTTAATCCTCATCCTGTACATGTTGATTTAAGTTATGATTTATGGAATGTTAAAAATAAAATGATAGATGAAGAAAAGAAATTAGTTAAAAGTAGGGAGAAAAGATGAGAAAAGAGAAGTTAGAAGAGTTACATGGTTATATAGAAGAATTAAAAATAATTAGAAGAAATTTATTAGAAAGAAGTAATAATTCTTATATAAAAGTAGAAAACTATAACTGTTTACTTAATAATGGTATTACTATTGTAAGAGATAAAATAATTAAAGGTAATAGTAATGGTGATGCCGTTATTACTCTACCTGTTACTAAAGATAATGAGTTCTTATTAATAGTACAACCTAGACCAGTTAAAGAAGGATTTCTTGTTGAATTTCCTGCTGGTTATGTAGAAGATAAAGAAAATCCTTTGATTTCTGCTAAAAGAGAGCTTATTGAAGAGACGGGATATTACTCTGATAATATTAAGTATCTTGACTCTTTCTATCAAGACCAAGGTTGTAGTGAAGCTTATAACTATGCTTATCTTGCTCTAGACTGTGAAAAGGTAAAAGAACAGAAGCTTGATAAAGATGAATTTGTTAGATATTTCTTGTGTAATTATGAAGAAGTATTAGAACTTGTTAAAATGGGGTATATTAAAGATATACAGTCTAAATATGCTTTAGAGTTATCTAAACAATATATAAAGAGGTGATGATGATGAAAAAAATAATTGGTATGACTTTTCCAAGACAAGATGTTACTTTAGGATTAGAGCCATCTTTATTAACAGTACTTCCTGAGGGAGATAATGTTATGTATTCTATGGAAAATAAAGATTTTGATGATAATAAGGTTGAAAAGTATGCTTGTTCTATTTATATTACAGGTATGAATGAATTTAAGAAATGGGCTTTAAAACATGATAAAAATAAAATTGTTGTTGGAGGATATGAACCTACTATTAATCCAGAAGAGTTTTTACCTTATGCTTCTAAAGTTATTGTAGGGCCTTGTGATGACTTTTATGCTACTATTAATCAAGATGGAGATATTGTAAAAGGGATTACTAATTATAAGAAAATTCCTAGATATGATTTATATGATATTAGAAATAATCAACAGATTATACCTGATAAATTAAAAGATGATGTTTGTACTTCTATTAATACATCTCAGGGTTGTCCATTTAATTGTGACTTTTGTTGTAGTCCTTTAATGTGTGATAAGTTAATGTCTAAGCCTATAAAGTTAATTAAAGAAGAGATTAATTATTTAAAACAATATAATCCTAAGTACATTTTTATCCGTGATGAGAATTTTCCTTTGCAAAAAGACTTTAAAGAAAGATTAGAAGTTATAAGTAGTCTTGATGCTAAAATATATCTTTTCGCTTCTGCTAACTTGCTAAGTGTAGATACAGTAGAGTTTATGAAGTTACATAATGTCTATATGGTTTGTTTAGGACTTGAAGATATTACTGTTAATTATGCTAAAAATAAAGAATTAGATAAAGCATGTGATTTACTTCATGAGAATGATATTATGACATACTTATCTTTTATTGTTAATCCATTAAAAGTACATAATGAAGAAGAGAGTAGAGACTTTTATGATAGATTATTAGAAAGATTTTATGAGTTAAAACCTGAAATGGTATGTGGTAATTTCTTAATGCCTTTTAGAGGTACTAAGATATGGGATCAATATAAAGATTTAGTTAGTGTCGATGATTATGATTTATATACATCTAAGAGTGCTTTCTTAGAGAAAGATTTAGAGATAAGAAAAAGAATGGAATATGAGATGTTTTATTATCAGTGGGAATATTATACTTCAAAGTTTTATCAAGATAATGTTAGAGATTTCTTTAAAGAAGATACTCTACATTTAAGATTTTTAGAATTAAAAGAGGAGTTTGAAAAGAAGGGTATTCCTCTTGGTTATCAAAAATGTTTAAGGAGATGATTAAGGTGTTAGAATATGGTTTTGTTAGAGTAGGGGCAATTGTTAATAAGTTAGTACTTGCTAGTCCTTTAGACAATATTAAAGAGATAGTTAAAATGATTAAGAAAGCAGATAAAGAAGGTGTATCAATTGTTACTACTCCTGAACTTGCTCTTACTGGTTATACTTGTGGGGATTTGTTTTTACAAGATGAATTACTTGATGAAGTAGAAAAAGCTTTAAGTATTATTTTGAAAGATACTAAAGATTTAGATATTATTTCTATTATAGGGATGCCATTAAGATGTAATAATCAACTTTTAAATACTGCTGTTGTTATAGAAAAAGGTAATATTATTGGTATTGTTCCTAAGAGTTATATACCTAATTATAGTGAATTTTATGAGAAGAGATGGTTTACTTCTAGTTTTGATTTAAGAGTAAGTGAAGTAAAACTATTAAATCAAGTTGTTCCTATTTCTACTAAGTTATTATTTAGAGATAAGAAATATAGAGAAGTTAGTTTTGCAATAGAGATATGTGAAGATTTATGGAGTGTTTTTCCTCCTAGCAATAATCATACTTTAAATGGAGCATCTATTATCTTTAATTTATCTAGTAGTAATGAAATTGTAGGTAAAGATAGTTATAGAAGAAATCTAGTTTCTATGCAATCTGCTAAAACAATATCAGGTTATATTTATGCAAGTAGTGGTATTATGGAATCAACTTCTGATTTAGTATTTGGAGGAGCTTCTTTAATCTATGAGAATGGTAAGTTACTTAAATCTAATAAACGGTTTGAATTAGAGAGTAATTTAATATATGCAGATATAGATGTTAAAAGATTAATTAATGAAAGATGTCGTAATAGTAGTTTTACTAGTAGTGTTTATAATGGTGACTATAAAGTAATAGAAGTTGATGTTTGTGATAAAATAAAGACTCTTGATAGGACTTATAAGATGTATCCTTTTATACCTGTTAATGATAAAGAAAAAAGATTTGAAGAGATATTAGATATTCAAAGTAGTGCCCTTGCAAGACGTCTAATTCACTTAAATAACACTAAGTGTGTAATTGGTATGTCTGGAGGACTTGATTCTACTCTTGCCTTTCTTGTTATAGTTCGTGCTTTTCAAAAACTTGGTCGTGATAATAAAGATATTATAGGTGTTACAATGCCTGGATTTGGTACTACTGATAGGACTTATTTAAATGCTATTAATTTAGTTAAAGAATATGGTGCGACTTTAAGGGAAGTTAGTATTAAAGAAGCAAGTTTACTTCATATGAAGGATATTGGGCTAGATGAATCTGATAGAAGTGTTACATATGAGAATATTCAAGCAAGAGAGAGAACGCAAATACTTATGGATATCGCTAATATGTTAGGTGGTATTGTTATTGGAACAGGAGACTTATCAGAACTTGCCTTAGGTTGGTGTACTTATAATGGTGATCATATGAGTATGTATTCTGTTAATTCATCTATTCCTAAGACTTTAGTAAGATATTTAGTAGAATATGTTAAAGATAACAGTACAGATAAAAGAAAGAAAATATTAACAGATATCTTAGATACTCCTATATCTCCAGAGTTATTACCACCTGATGAAGCAGGTAATATCTTACAGAAGACAGAGTCTAGTATAGGTCCTTATGTTTTACACGATTTCTTTTTATATCATTTGTTAAGATGTGGAGCATCTTTCAAGAAGATATATTTACTTGCTAAATTAACTTTTAAAGATAGTTTTAGTGATGATGAGATTAAAAAGTGGTTAAAAGTATTTGTTAGGCGCTTCTATACACAACAATTTAAAAGAAATGCTGTTCCGGATGGTGTTAAAGTAGGTACTATTAGTCTATCTCCTAGAGGGGATTTGAGAATGCCTAGTGAAGCAAGTTTTAAGAACATTTTAGAAGAGTTAGATAAAATTTCTTAAATTTGTTGTAATTTTGAAAATTGACTTCAAAAGAGGGGTCAATTTTTAATTTTCTCTAGAGGAATTTTCAAAATTCATGGTAGTTTATCCTTCCGATTACTAATTTTCGTAAATTGCAATGTATTTTAACTTATGTTAGAGTGTAGGCATCTGCAGATAAATCATTATTGTTGGAGGTAAAATATTATGAAACAAGAAGAAAATAGAGATACTAAAGAAAAGAGTGAAAAGAAATTTATTAGTCTTTTATCAGACACTTCATTTAAACATTTCTTTAAAATAGAAGACTATAAAGAATTCTTTAATACTATTATTAAACCTATTATAAA
>CALVJB010000009.1 GCA_944332025.1 uncultured Bacilli bacterium | reverse complement strand
AATGAGAAGTTTTTAAAATAATTATATTAGAGATATTTATGTATCTTAACAATATAATTATTTTTTTTAGTTTGTTTAACTTTACCAATATACTTAAACTTACCATATTTTCTAATACTAAAGATATCTTCCTCTTTTAAGAGATATGAAGGATTAGATAATATTTCATAATTTAAAATAACTTCTTTGTTCTTAAATTTATCTTTTACTTTACTTCTAGATGTGTTAGTAATATTAGATACTATAGTGTCAATTCTTTCACTTTTTATGATTAACTCTAGTTCTTTAAACTTTCTTTTATAATCTTTTAAACTATTAATATCTATTTTTTCTAGTTCAATGTAATTGTTTTTTATCTTATTAAAGTTAGTTAAAAAATAATCTTTCATAGACTCTAGTAAATAAAAATAATAGTTATTATTATCTATTATGATATCTCCAAATACTTCCTTGTCTATATTTAAAGAGAAGATACTACCTAAAATATCTTGATGTCTAAGAGAATCTTTAGTTATTATTTTAAATAATACTACTTTAGGTAGTTTTTCTTTATAAAGTATTATCTTTTCAGCTTCTTCAAAAGGTTTAAAAATATTAAACTCATATTTTTTAAAGTATCTTTTTACTTCTTTAACTTCATTAGGTTCTAAAAAGAAAGTAGGTTCTCCTCTTTTTAATCTATCTATATTTTTCTTAATATTATACATAATTATCCCTTCTTAATTGTTTATTATTTTATCATATATTTCTTTTTTTGAGAAATTAGTGTAAAATAAATGTGTAAGGTAGTGATAATATGTATGATGTAATAGTAGTAGGAGCAGGGCCTGCAGGACTTTTCGCTTCTTTAAACCTTGGTCGTAATAGTAAATTAAAGGTATTACTTGTAGATGAGGGAAAGTTTAGCGAAAAAAGAGTTTGTCCGATGAATGCTAAAGGAACAGCATGTGTTAATTGTAATCCTTGTAATATTTTATCAGGATATGGTGGAGCGGGTACTTTTTCTGATGGTAAACTTAATTTTATTCCTAAACTTGGTAAAACAGATTTATTTAAGTATATGGAGAAGAGTGATGCCTATAAACTAATTGATGAAGTAGAGTCTATCTTTAATGAGTTTCATATGGATAGTAAGATTTATCCTAGTAATATGGATGAAGCTTTAAAACTAGATGAGAAAATTGCTAAAGCAGGCGCTAATCTTTTGATTATTAAACAAAAACATTTAGGAAGTGATTATTTACCTAAATATATTGAAGATATGGAAAATGCTTTAAGAAAATTAGGTGTTACTTTGCTTGATAATTTTAAATGTAGCGATATAAGAAAAGAAGAAGATTATTATGTTGTTTCATCTAAGAATGGAGAATATAAGGCTAGAAATGTTATAGTCGCTCCTGGTAGAACAGGTGCTAAGTGGGTACAGGAGTTAGCAGATAAATATAATATTCCTTATACATCTCAAAGTATAGAGATTGGTGTTAGAGTAGAAGTTAGAAAAGAGATACTAAAAGAAATTACAGATATTATTTATGATCCAACGATCTTTATTAAGACAAAGACTTATGATGATGAGATTAGAACCTTTTGTACTAATCCAGGAGGTTTTGTAGCGAAAGAGAATTATTATGGTTATATCTGTGTAAATGGACATGCTCTAAAAGATATTAAGTCATCTAATTCTAATTTTGCTTTTATCTCTAAAATTAATTTAACAGAGCCTGTTACTAATACTAGAGAATATGGTGAGTCTATTGCTAAACTTGCTAATACTCTTGGAGGAGGTAAGCCTATTTTACAGACTCTTAAAGATTTAAGAAGAGGTAGACGTTCTACTAAAGATAGAATAAAGAAAAACTATGTTGAACCAACTTTAAAAGACTATACAGCAGGAGATTTAGCTTTAGCACTACCTCATAGAATTATTACTAATATTTTAGAAGGACTTGAAGTTTTGGATAAAATAATACCTGGTGTTAATAATGGAGAGACACTTCTATATGGACCTGAGATAAAGTTCTTTAGTAATGAGATTACTACTGATAATAATATGAAAATAGAAAGTGAGAACATTTACTTTATAGGTGATGGAGCAGGTAAAGCAGGAAATATCGTTGCAGCGGCAGCGACTGGTTTAATCGCTTCTAAAGATATAATTGAAAGGATGGAAAAATGAAAGAGTATATGAGGGAATATATTGGAGATATTGATAATAAAATTAAATCTAATCATAAATTTAGTGAGGAAGAAATAGATGATTTTCTATTTAAGATGAAGTTATTTCAAAAAGAAAGAGTAATCCATTTAGTAATAACATTATCTTATGTTTTCTTTACAATACTATTTTTATTCTTAACTAAATATATCTTTATGATGTTTATAATATTCTTTATTTTACTTATATTTGATGGATTTTATGTATATCACTATTTCTTTTTAGAAAATAGTGTCCAATATATGTATAAACAATATGATAAAATGAAAAAAAGTAGTATAATTAAGAAGAATAGGAAAGAGGGATAATATGAATTTACAAGGAAAAATTGCAGTAGTAACTGGTGGTGCGATGGGTAATGGTAAAGGTATTGTAGAGTCATTACTTAAATATGGAGCATCTGTTGTTATTTTAGATAAATCTAGTGAGTTAACTAATACTGTTAATGAATTAGGTTCTAAAGGATATAAAGTCTTAGGTATTAATGTTGATATAAGTAATAAGAACTTATTAGTACAAGTTGTTGATATTATTAAAAAATACTATGACCATATTGATATCTTAGTAAATAATGCAGGTATTTGTAAGTTAGAGACATTTGAGAATATGACTGATGAATTACGTGACTTACATTTTGATATTAATATTAAAGGAACTTGGAATGTTACTAAGGTATTACTTCCTATGCTAAGAGCAAGTGAAAAGGCAAGTATTATTAATCTATCTAGTGTTACTGGTCCTATGGTTGCAGATTCTGGAGAAGTAGCTTATGCAACTACAAAGGCTGCGCTTATTGGCTTTACTAAAGCCTTAGCTCGTGAAGAAGTAGAGCATGGTATTAGAGTTAATGCTATTTTACCAGGATATATTAGAACACCAATGGTTGATGGTATGGCAAAAGAGACTAATCTTAATGACCCTGAAAGTGTAATTAATGGTATTGCTAAGAGTATTCCTATGAAAAGATTAGGAGATCCTAGTGAGTTAGGAGAACTTGCATGTTTTCTTGCTAGTGATTCATCTAGTTATATAACAGGAACAAGTATTGTAATAGATGGTGGTTCAACTTTACCTGAGACTGTTACAATGGGAGTTTAAGATAAAAGACTGCAATGATTAAAATTTCATTACAGTCTTTTTAGTAGTAGCCTAATATAGAATTAGGCAATAACCTTCAATTCTGTGAACATAACAGAAGTTATGAACGCCGAAGCTAGGCTGGGGCTACTACCTCCCAATTAATATTTATGTATATCATTATATACTGTGCAAATCAATTTGTCAAATGATTTAAGCTTCTTTTTTTAAATTATTCTCAAGTATTGTTAACATTTCATTTTTCATCTCTTCTGTTGCATTATTCCAAATTATTTCCATAAATACTCCCATACCAGGAAGAGTTACTTCATCTTTAGAATTAATTGATTCAACAATCGCTCCTTTAATCGCTTCCTTGTTATCACTCTTAAAATTATTTAATATATAGTCTTTTATACTCATAAAATCATCTCCTAGACATATCTTTACCAATATTTTTAAATTTATACTATAATTTTTATATTCTTTAGTATATAATTAAAACAGAGGTGATAATATGTCAACAGGAATGATTATAGGTATTGTAATAGTTGCAATTATTGTAATATTAGTTATTTGGTATATAGCAACATATAATTCTTTAGTACAACTTAGAAACAGAGTTAAAGATCAATGGAGTCAAATTGATGTTCAATTAAAAAGAAGAGCAGATTTAATTCCTAATTTAGTAGAAACTGTTAAAGGTTATGCTAAACATGAAAGTTCTACTTTAGATGCAGTTATTAATGCAAGAAATAGTTTTAATACTGCGGGAACTAAAGAAGAAGAGATAAAAGCTAGTGGAGAGTTAACTGGTATGTTAAATAGACTATTCGCTTTAGCAGAAGCATATCCAGACCTTAAAGCTAATCAGAACTTTGTTTCACTTCAAAATGATTTAAGAGATACTGAAGATAAGATTAGTACCATGAGACAATTTTATAATGATACAGTACTTACTTATAATAATAAAGTACAAACTATTCCAAGTAATATAGTTGCTAGTATTTCTCATTTTAAAGAAGAATCTTTCTTTGAAATAGATGAGAAAGATAAAGAGACACCTAAAGTATCATTTTAAGACTTGCTTTATGCAAGCTTTTTTTCTAAGGAGTGAGTGGGCATGAGTAAAAATAAAATCTCAATTATAATATTTATAGCAATACTTGTTATTATGTTTTTACCAGTAGGATTTTCTTTTTTAGGAGGAGAGCCTACTGATAAGTTTTTAAGTGAGATAGAAATACTTGATAATGGTTCTATTAAGGTGAGAGAACTTATTAAGATGAATGGTGAGTATAATGGTATGGAACGTGATGTTAGTTATGCTAGTTATAAGAATAAACCATATAATGGAGAGATTAGTGCTATAGAAGGTAATAGTGATTTATATGATGGTAGTAGTATTACAGATGTTAGAGTAGGTTCTATTAGTGATGATGGAGAACTTACATTTGCTGACTTTAATAGAGATGTTAATTATTTTGATGAAGTTAGTTATGCAAGTAATGGTGAATCTTCTAAGTATACCTATGGTACTTTTATGAATGAAGTTAATTTAAAACTTTTTAATCCTAGTGATTTAGATGAAATCTTTTATATAGAATATACTGTTACTGATGCTGTAGTTGTTCATGAAGATATAGCAGAACTTGCCTGGAATACATTAGGTGATGGTTATAGAGAAAATATAGGAGATTATGAAGTTAAAGTAGTACTTCCTAATAGTGATAGCGATTATAGAGTATGGTTACATGGACCTTTGAATGGAGAAATAGAAAGAACTAATAATAAGGAAGCGGTAGGTGCATTTAACTTTTTAGGAGCATATAATCCTGTTAGTGTTAGATTAATATTTGATAAGTCTTTAGTTCCTAATGCTACTAAAGTTAGTGGTTTAATTGCCAAAGATGCAATTATAGATTATCAAACAGAGTTAAGTGATGAAGCGAATAAGGAAAGAGAGCGAATTCAAAGACAAAATATGATATTATTAATATCAAGTAGTGTTTGGGCTTTAATTGCAATTAGTCTTGCAGTTGGTGTTTACTTAAGAGAGAAAAAGATGAAAAAGACTGCCTTTAATATGGAATATTTTAGGGATTTTCCTGCTAGTTATGGTCCTGAAGTATTAGAGTATTTACTTGATAAGAACGTAACTGAGAAGAGTTTATCTGCTACTATATTAAACTTAATATATAAGAAAGTCTTAAAAGTAGAAGTTATTGATAGAAAATTAAAAGATGATTATAAACTAGTATTACAAGACTATGATGAAGCTAGTTTAACTGAAACAGAGAAGATAGCTTTAAACCTTATTATTAATGAGATAGGTAATAGTAAAGAAGTAGTTCTTTCTACTATAAGGAAACATTGTTCTACTTTAAGTAATGCTAATAATGTAATGGATTTATATAATGATTTTATAAGGAAAAGTAAATCTTTAGGTAAAAGTGAGAAATTCTTTGCTACAACTCCAGGTTTAGTAGCTTTCTCAGTTATCTTTAGTTTATTAGGACTTGTCTTAACATTTATTAGTTTTGCTTTAGATTTATCTTGGCTTGGAATAATAATTATTATTCTTATGATAGCATTAATTATCTTTGTTATAACTAGAAAGTTCTATACTAAAAAGGGTGCAGAACATTATGCTAAATGGATGGCTCATAAGAAATTCTTAGAAGACTTTAGTAGATTTAATGAAAAAGAGTTACCTGAAGTAACTTTATGGGATAAGTATTTAGTATATGCAGTTGTTTTAGACTGTGCAGATAAACTTTCTAAAGAAATGGAACTTAAGATGCCTAATATGGATACAAGTGCTACTACTTATGTTGGTTATAATCCTTATATGACTCATTATATTATAACTACTAATATTTATTCTAGTATAAATAGTGGAATTCATACTGCCGTAGCATCATCACGCTCATCAATCGCTGCTAGTCAGTCATCAAGTGGAGGTGGCTTTGGTGGTGGCTCTATTGGTGGAGGAGGCTCCTTCGGAGGTGGAGGCGGCGGAGGTCGTTTCTAATCCTCAAGAAAACATAATATAATTTTAATAATTACATAAGTATTTTCTAAATAACAATAGTGAGTACAATTAGGAAAGATAATAAGCTCACTATTTGTTATTTTTTTATGCATTAATTTACCATCTTTTAGAGGGGTGTCAGTATCTTTTTCTCCCCATAGTATTAGGGTATTGGTATTAATAGAAGATAAGTAATTAGTTAAATCTAAATTAACAATATTTTTAAAAGTCTCTCGCATATTTTCATCTAAAGATTGATAATCACTACTTGAAAATTTATTGAATAAATATGTCTTAAATTTATGTTTAAACTTTTTAGGAAGATAATCTGCTAAAGACTGTAGAGTTTTATATAATTTAAGTCTAAACTTTTTCTTTAAAGTCATTTTAGGTTTAATTCCTGCACTATCTATTAATATTAAGTTATTAATAGAGACATTATATTTAGAAGATAGGAGTATGGCAATTCTACCTCCAAATGAATGGGCAATTATATTAGGATTAGATATCTTTAAATCATTAAAGAACTTTATAATCATTTCTGTATAATCATCCATAGTAAGATTATAATTAGGAAATTTAGTTTCTCCAAAACCTGGATAATCTATTATATAAACAGTATAATCTATCATTAAGATATTAATCATTTCTAAAAATGTATTTCTAGTTTCTCCCCACCCAGGTAATATTACAATTACTTCTTTAGAGTCCCCATATTTTTGATAAGATAACTTTATATCTTTATAGTCAATAGTCATATTCAACACCTATTATAAGATATGTAAATTAAAACAATTTGTTTATTGAAATTTGTTAAATGCTATGATAATATTAAATTAACAAAGATAAGAAAGAAGGTAATAGATATGACTAATTTAATTTATCAGGGTAAAATAATTCGTCAATTCTGGGGTAAATTAATTCGTCAATCTTTAAAAACTCCGGATTTACAATATGTTACCTGGGGGGGGGCACTTATTTTACGCCCATAGAGTAAATAATATTACTTTCTTTTATTATTGGATAAGAGCAGGATAGAGATATTCTGTTCTTTTTGATGTGTAGAAAAATAAAGAAGGAGTGAATAAGAAATGATTAAAACAAGAAAAGAAATAGTAATAATAGGATTAATACTGTTAATGATATTAGCATTAATAGGAGTAAGTTATGCGGCTTTTAGATTTACAGGAGAAGGTCAAAGAGTAAATACTATTACAACAGGTTCTATTACTATGACTTATGAAGAGAGCAGTAATACTATTAGTTTAAATGGAGCGTTACCAACTCGTGACGCGACAGGTAAGACTAGATTAAATCAAGGAGAGTATTTTGATTTTACAGTAAGTAGTCAAATTAGTGGAGATATTAATATTAACTATGAGATATCTGCTAAAGATGTAACTAGTAGTGATAGGAAGATAGATGGTTCTAATATAAAGTTATATTTAACTAGATTAACAGATGATGGTGAAGAAGAGTTAATGACACCAGAGACATATAATGAAGAGGCAAGTTCTAACTCTTACACAGGAAGACCATCAGGAGAGATGAGTTTATATACAAGTAGTATGAATGCTAGTGAAAGTAATAGATATAGACTTAGAATGTGGGTTGATGAAGATTATAATCCACAAGGAGATGGAGGAAACTTAGAGTTCAGTGTTCAAATAAATGTCTATGGATTAGATGGACTATCTATGGAAGATAGAATGATGAGAACAGCAGGAAGTGCAGATTTTCATTCATCAGAATATAAAAGTAAAGTAACAAACATAGTAACTAAAGGAGATACAGTAATTCCAGAAGGAGTAATAGAAAGTTGGGATATATCAGAAAAACAAAATGGTAGTGTCATAGCATATATAGAAGATGATGGTAGTGGATCAGGTACATATAAAGTAACAATAGGAGGAGAAGGTAGTATAATTGCTAACTATAGTATGAGGAGGTATTTTTACGGTTTTATAAACTGTACTTCCATAGACTTAAGTTACTTAGATACTAGTTTAACTACCGATATAGCTTATATGTTTGCTTCAACTTATTTACTTGGAGAAGAAATGTCTTTGAAAAATGTAATTTTTGGCAATCATTTTAATACTTCTAGTGTTACTAATATGAGTAGTGTATTTTTAGGATGTTCATCACTAACTAATTTGGATTTACATATATTTAGAACATCAAAAGTTGAAACGATGTTTCAAATGTTTATGGGATGTGAAAGTTTATTAGAATTAGATTTGAGTAATTTTGATACATCAAATGTAACTAATATGAAATATATGTTTGGTGCTTGTTACAGCTTAGTTAATTTAAATTTAAAAAATTTTAACACATCAAAAGTGAGTGCTATGAGTCAAATGTTTGATGGATGTCATAGTTTAACTAGTCTAGATTTAACAAGTTTTGATACATCAAAAGTAATAGACTATATAAAAATGTTTGATGACTTGAATAGTATAACAGAAATAAAAGTTACAAGAGATAAGTGGACTATACCTAGCTCTGCTATTTCAAATAGTGGAGTAACAGATTTTACCTATGTATAGGGAATTTCTATTATTTAGAAATCCTCTTTTCTTTTACTTTTTTATAAATATATGTAATTAATAATGCACCTAATAATATATAGATAGGTACTTTTAACTTTTTAACAAAATTATCTAAGATAATCCAATTATTACCTAAAGCATAACCAACATATACAAAGGCAAAGGTCCAGGGAATGCTACCTAATGTTGTATATATGACAAATTTAAGAAAAGGTACTTTACTAACTCCCATAGGTAAGGAGATAAGTGTTCTAATAATAGGAAAGTTTCTTCCTATAAAAGCAGCCCATGGTCCATATTTATTAAACCATTTATCGCATTTATCGATGTCTTCTTCTTTCATAAAGAAAAACTTGCCATAAGTCTTTATAAAAGGTCTTCCTCCAAAATATCCAAAAGCATAAATAATAATGGCACAAAATACACTACCTAAAACTCCTATTAGTAATGCCATAGAAAAAGAAAAGAAGCCTCTACCTGCAAGGATACCTGCAGTTGCAAGTATAAGTTCGCTTGGAATAATAATTATAACTGCTTCCAGTACCATTCCAATAAACATACCTAAATAACCTAGATTAGTCATTAAAGAAGTAATGTATGAGTCCATAGTATCACCTTTAATTAAATATATGTAAAAAAATAATTGTTTATCTCTTAAATATTAAGTATAATTTTAGTAAATAATAATACTGAGGTGTTAAAAGTGAAAATTAAACCATTAAGAGTCTTAATTATAGTAACGATATTTATTAGTGTAATATCTATAGGTTGTGGTGTCTTTATTTATAATGATATGAAAGAAAGAGAAGAAGAATCTTTAAATGTTTCTAAAACTAGAAACTCTTTAATAAAAGATGAAAATGTTTTAATTAAAATAAAATCTAATTATGGAAGTGCTGTTAAGACTATTAAAGATACTAAAATTTATATAAATGATAATGGTAAATATAAAGATGTTGGTAGTATAAATAAAGATAATATATTAGAACTTGAATCTATTGATAACATTAATTTAAATAATAAATATTTTAAATTATTAGATAATGATTATTATGTGTCTTATAAAGATGTAGAACCTACTGATGAATCTATTAGTAAAAGATATCTTAATTATATAGAGTTTCCTATAGAAGTTACTACTAAAGAAAGTGTTGTTTATTATGATGATAGTTTTAATGAATTGTTTTCTTTAGATATTCCTATAACTTCTAAAGTTATTGTTAATTTAGATGATTATTATGGTATATCTTTATTATCAAGATTAGTCTATGTCAAAAAGGAAGATGTTAGTAATACAGTAGAAGTAGATAGTAGTGAAGATATGGCAGAGAGTATTCCTGCAATACTTTATCATTTTATCTATTTAGATGGTGATAATAGTTGTGGAGATATTATATGTCATAGTGAAGAGCAGATAGATTCTCACTTCAAGTTTTTATCTGATAATGATGTATTTACCTTAAATACTAGTGAAGTATTAAGCTTTATAAAGGGGGAGATTAATCTTCCTAAGAAGTCTATTTTAATTACAATAGATGATGGAGCAAGGGCAGAGAACTTTATACCTTTCTTAGAAAAGTATGGTTTAAATGCAACTTTATTTTTAGTTAGTTCCTGGTATCCTGTTAGTAAATTTTCATCACCTTACTTGGAGATAGCAAGTCATACTCATAATATGCATACGACTGGTGTTTGTCCTACTGGTCAGGGCGGTGGGATTAATTGTTTACCAGAAAGTGAGATCTTAAACGATTTAAAACTTAGTAGAGAAACTTTAAATAATACAAAAGCCTTTTGTTTTCCTTTTTATGAGTACAGTGATTATTCTATTAATTTAGTAAAAGAAGCAGGGTTTGAAATGGCTTTTATTGGAGGTTCTACTAAAATAAAAAAGGGTATAGACCCTTATAAAATACCAAGATACCCTATTTTAAATAGCTTTGGTGTAGATTATATAAGTAATTTGGTATTAGGTTAATATTTACGAAAATTCGTAACTAATTTATTACATATTTTTCTTGTTATGTAGAAATTAATGTGATACTATATTTGTAGGAACATTTATGTGGGTGTCGCCTCTATTCTTAATGAGAGGAGGACTTAAAAGTGAAGATGAAAACTTTTATATTAAAGCTTTTAAAGTCTATCGCTTTGGTTATTATAAGTCTTACCTTATTGATAGTGGCTATTAAGATATAAAATAAGACACTCTGCATAAGAGTGTCAATCATATTATTTATGAGGTGACATTCGAGTGTCAAAATAAATGTTCCTCATTTTTTTATTTTATGAAGAATTTCTTCATATATACATTGTAACATAATTTTTTCTAAATAGATAGATAAAAAAATAATTTTATTATATAATTTAATTAAAAGTTATGAGGTGAGATATTAATGGATGATAGAACTATAATTACAGAGTTATCTAATATGACATTACCAACTTTTATAAGAAAGTTTAATTCAATGACTTTAGATGAAAAAACTAAATTACTTAAAAATCCATATTTAGATGAATTAAATGAAGTTATATTTTCTTCTTTATTCTTACAAGTTCAAAATATGGAAGAAGTTAGGGAATTACTTAATAATAAAAAAATATTTTATAAAGTATTAACTTCTCCTAAAAATAGGAAAAAAAGAAATATTCTTAATATTATAGGTGAAGAAAATTTTCTATTATTAAAATATATTTTTGAAAGTGATTATATTTTAGATTATAAAGAACAATTCATTGATTATATTAATTCTATTGATTATGAACAGTTTAAAAAAATGTTAGAAAATATCAATTTAACAAAGCTATATCATCTTTTTTTCAAAGAGAATATACCTGAAGAGTTAGAAAATATAATTGGTGTTTCTTCTATTAATAAAGATATTTCATCATCCTTTTTTCAAAAAGTAAAAATGAATATATTAAATCCCTTAGGTGTTTTAAAAATAGATAATGAAAAAGAATTAATACTTTATACTAAATTTGGCTTAT
Organism: uncultured Bacilli bacterium; assembly: GCA_944332025.1. Lineage (GTDB taxonomy): Bacteria > Bacillota_I > Bacilli_A > RF39 > UBA660 > Onthousia. Next base: position 29,353 of record CALVJB010000009.1, on the reverse strand, counting down.
TAATAAATGTTTTAGAAGACTTTCCTGAAATTACTTTGAAAGATGGAGTTGTTTTGCCATATCAAGAAATATTAGATGTAAAAGAAGGAAAAGTTAATAAGTTAATAGCTTTATTAAAAGAAAAAGGGGATGCAAGTGAAGAAGATTTATTAGAAGTAAGTCTAAAACTTTATTAGAGTTGTTCGGAAATTAAAAATGTGGTATAATTTAAGTGCTAGATATGAAAGAAGGAAATTAGAAAGTAGCCTTTATGGAGTAACTTTAATTCATATCTAGCAATTTGAATTTCCTAAGTTATTCCATAAAGGCTATTTTAGTGGAATAAAAATGGGAAAAGAACAGTATTCAGAAGAAAGATTAAAGAAGTTAAATTATACAAAGTTTGTGCGATTATTAGGAGTTGGAAGAGTAATATTTTATGCAATGATAAGAACAATTCAAAAAGAATTAAATAAAAAGCATAAAAATAAAAGAGGAAGAACACCTAAATATGGTGCTAGAGAAATGGTTATAATATTTCTTTTATACATAAAACAATATAATGCAATGGAAGATTATGCTTTTGAATGGGACGTATCTAAAAGCGTTATATGTGAATACATACATTTTGTATTAAATACACTTTTAAAAGATAGAAATTTTACTCTTATGGGTTCTAAATGCACAAAAAATGAAAATTCTGAAAACAGATTACTAGATGTTACAGAAATCAGAATTCAAAGACCAAAATACAATCAAAAAAGTAAATATTCTGGTAAAAAGAAATATCATACAATGAAAATTCAAATTATTAAAGGAACAGATACAGGCTTTATTTATGAAATACAGATTGGATTAGGTGCAGAGCATGATTTTCACCTTTTTAAGAGGACATTTGAAGGAACTCCCGAAAATGTTACTTACACAGCAGATTTAGGATATGTTGGAATAAATAAGATTCACAATAATAGTAAAATTCCTAAAAAGAAAAGTAAAAATCATCCTCTTACTGAAGATGATATAAACTATAATAAGGATATTGGCTCGACTAGAATATTTATTGAACATACTAATGGTTGGATTAAAAGGTTTAAGATACTTAGTACTAAATTTAGAAATAATTTAAATTTTTTTGCACCATTTGCTGTTTTGATTTGTGCATTGTATAACTTTTATATTGCTTAATTTAATTTCCGAACAACTCTATTATATTTTTGGTTATGATAATGCTAGGAGTATTATTCTTGATAAATTTACTAATATTACTCCTAGTGCTGTTAATAGAATTATAGATTTTAATTTTAAAGATCATAGAAGAGAATATCGTACTAAACATCAAGAACGTTTTTATCATTATGGAATGGAAAATGAAGTGATAGATGCCTTAAATAATAATAATTATGACTTTTTCTCTAAGCTTTTATATGACGTAGATGAAGAGAAAATTTTATGTTTAAGAGATGAGTTTTTAAAGATAGTATCTATATATAAAGACAATAAAGATTTACATGATGCTTTAAAAGGAAAACTATTAGAATTAATTAATGAAAGAGAGAATAAAGCGAAAGAAGATTATACTAAAGATATAAGAAATCGTTTATCTTTTAAGACTGATAGAAAGTTATCAGTAAAAGATTTAAAAGAACTATTCAAAGATGTTTCTCTTGTTAATTTATTAAATAATTATGATCAAGATATACTTGTAAGATTAAGAGAGTTCTTATTAGGTAACCTTAAAGATAATAATGATTGTCTTCTTCGCTTAATTATAAATAAGGAAGCGTTAGGACTAAATAATTTACTAGGTAAGTTAATAAATCAATATGATGTGATAGAATCTATTGCTAAGAAAAATAAACTATCATTAAATTCATTACTTGATGTTATTGATATTGTTAAGACAAGCTTTTTTTCGCTTAAACCTAATCTTCAAGATATATTTTTATCAACAATTGCTAATATAATTTCTTCGAAAGAGTATTGTACCGGTAAGAGTGAAGAAGAAATTTTAAAAGAAATATGTAAGTTGCATGTTGAAAGAAAAAGAAAAGTTTATTCTTCAATACCTACTATAGAAGGAGAAAGTGATAGTTTTTCTTATAGAGTCGCTCCTTTTGATGCAGAATATTTATTAGCAGCAGGAGTTGATGCGAAAAACTGTTTCCGTATTTCTGGAAAAGGAGAAGATTTTTTCCGATATTGTCTTACAAGTAATCAAGCGGTTATTATGTATTTTACTAATAAGTTGACTAACCATACTTATATATGCCCAATAATTCGTAGTGGTAATGGTATTCATTGTAATGGAGTAGATCCTAAATTAGAAGAGGATGAAAAAGATGATTTTTTTAGAGCTTTTACTAAGGCAATGGATGAAATTATTAGGGTAAGTTCTAAAGAAAGTATTGATGATGAGAAAATAGAAGTTGCAACAATTACTAATTTACATTTAGAAGATTATTTTTTAGAAAAAGATTATTCAAAATATCAACTTGAAACATATATACCAATAGATTATCCTTGTTATACTGATTATAATAAGAAAGATAAAGAAAACTATATTATTTCTAGAAGTGATGATTATAGGGAAAATAAATATTATGTAGCCAAAGATAGGTTTTATCAGGCAAGAAAAGAAGATTATGAATTTAATATTGATAAAGAATATGATAAAGAAAGATTATCATTAATAGTTAATTCTATCGCTTATTCTGCTATTGATTATAAAAATATTCCTACTAGTAGAAAAAATAAAGAAAAAAGAAATTTTAAACTTATTGATGTTAATACCTTTAAATATATAGTAGGAAATAAAGATTGGTATGTGGCAATAGACGATCAATATAATATATTAGCAAATTTATTACCATTTGATGAAAGAGCTAAAAAAGACTATATTAAACATTTATCACAAGCTCCTTTATTAATAGAAAACATGGAAAAAGAGGAGGAAGAAGAATATGGAATTAGTAGGGAAGATCTATCAAAAAATAAATAGTAGTAGTGGCTATATTTTAGGAAGTGATGATAAGTTATATTTATATTTTAGTTATGATTTTTTAGAAGATTTTGATGATAAAATAGGAGAAGTAGTTTTGTTTAAACCAGTAGACTCTAAGATATTAAGAGCAACTTATATTTCTAAATATTATGGTGATGATTTAGTTAATGTTTACGAAAATTGTAGCTAATTTATTACATTTTATCTTGCTATAGAGAAATTAATATGATACTATTTATATAGAGGACATTTAATGGTTGGGTGTTATCTCCGAGTATTTATATTTGGAGGTGATACTATGAGTAAAAAAGACTTTTTAGTTTCAACACTACTTTTTATAATAATTTTACTTATTGTATTACTTTTTGTAGTTATTATTATATTAATATAAAAACAAAACAAAAAGAAAGCACTTAACTAAACAGCAGTTTAATTAGGTGCGAAACCATTACAGGAGAAGCACTTAACACATGCGACGTTAAATGTTCTCTTTTTTTAGTATATGTAAATTTCTTTTACATATACATAGTATCATAAATATTAACTTTTGTCAAAATTTTAACTTAACTTTATTACTTTATTATTTTTTCTAGTATTAGATTAATAATTATTATATAATAAGGGCATGGGAGGTTTATTAGATATGAAAACTTTAGACGATTTTGTAATCAATGAGTCTGATTATTACAAAGATACATTTGAAGAATTAAGGAAAGAATATTTTGAATTAAAAAATGATGTAGAAAGATTGAAGAAAGAAAAAGTAGAATTATTAGATAAAGAAGTTCGTGGTTATGAACTAAGTTTACGTGATAAACTTTATCTAGTTGAATTATTAGAGTTAGATAAAAATAGCAAAGGAAAAAATCTTTATGAAATTCAAAACATAATATATAAACTTTATAATGCCTTTTCTGACTTAAAAGAATATGTCGATATAAATGATTTAATAGATGAGAAGGAAAGAAGAATACGTGATATACTATTTGAAAAAATAACTTTTGATATAAGAGACGATAGTGGATATAAAAGGTTTTGTGAACATCAACTTGTATTAGTAGATAATAATTTAAAATGTGTATGTTGTGGATTTTCTACTAAATATTATAATTTAACAGAACAAGATTTGGAATTATTAGTAGAATCTGCAAAAAGACGAGGAATAATTTTTAATGATGTAACTAAAGATGATTTACCACTTTTAACAATTTTAAAGAATGAAAGGGAAAAATATAAAAAACAAAGAATATCTATTGAAGATTTTGAAGAGAATTGGGAGATGAATAAAAGTGATTATGCAGAAGAATTATATTTAGATGATGAACAAGAATTATTTATTATTAATTTACAAGTTAAAAGAGCTCATATGTTAGATAAAGGTGTTTTAGAAGAAGGAAATACTAGAGTTTCTAATCCTAAATATTTAAATAAAGAAAAACGTGATAAATTATTATCTAAATTATTTGAAGATTATAAACAATTTGAATCTAGTGATACAAGATTTAAAGAGTTATTAATGGAAGAGATTTTGACTGCTAATTATGAAATTTTAATTTTATCTGGAGAAAGAATACCTAATTTAGTAGAGAATGCTAATACTGAACAAGCACTAATAGCTCTATCTAAAGCAGTTTATAATATGTCTAGAGATGATATAAGAGAAAGTAGAGATTATTTTGAAAATGAAAACGATGCAATTTTTTATGATTGTATAACTGCTAATCAAAAGGTAAATAAAAAAATAATAGAGATGAAAGGTATAAAATCTATTAGCATATAATATTTACGAAAACTCGTAACTAATTTATTACATTTTGTCTTGATATAAAGAAATTAGTATGATACTATATTTATAGGAACATTTATGTGGGTGTCGCCTCCTATCCTATAGGAAAGGAGGAAAAGGTATGAAGACAAAGACTTTTATTATAAAAGTACTAAAGCTTATTCCTTTAATTTTATTGAGTCTTTCTTTCTTAGTTCTAACCTTCAAAATAAAATAGACACTCATCAATAGCATTGAGAGTGCTTTAACCAATTAAAACATTGGAGAGACATTCACGTGCAAAAATAAATGTTCCTCATTTTTTATTTTATGCAAATTTCTTTGACATATTCATAGTATCATAAATATTAACTTTTGTCAAAATTTTATATTAACCTATTAAAGCTATAATGTTACGAAAACTCGTAACTAATTTATTACATATTTTTCTTGTTATACAGAAATTAATGTGGTACTCTATATGTAGGAATATTTATGTGGGTGTCGCCTCCTATCCTATAGGAAAGGAGGAAAAGGTATGAAGACAAAGACTTTTATTATAAAAGTACTAAAGCTTATTCCTTTAATTTTATTGAGTCTTTCTTTCTTAGTTCTAACCTTCAAAATAAAATAGACACTCTGCATTAGAGTGCCACACATAGAATATATGAGGTGACATTCACTTGCAACCTAAATGTTCCTCATTTTTAATTTTATGTAAATTTCTTTTACATATTCATAGTATCATAAATATTAATTTTTGTCAAAAATTTTAACTTAATTTTTTAGTAAATGTACTATTATTCCTTTTGTTCTTTTCTTCATCCATTTCATTACATAGATTTCCCATTGCTACTATCTGTTTCTCATTAAATGATGAAAGTATTTCACTAGCATTTTCTCTAGAGAGATTAATAATAGATTTTAAATTTTTAGATCCTTGTAGTGGTAATAATAATCCTAAAGCATATCCTTGCCCTAAACCAGCATTTAAATCTAAATAACTACTATCTTTAAATATTTTATCTTCTCTTTTTACAATATCTTCAAAAAAGAAATTGAATTCTTCTTTATCATAATACTTAAATAAATCTTTTTCTAATTCATGATTTTCAAATATAGGATTTTTACCTTGCAAGATTACAGTAGCACTGTAAAGCCTTATAAATCCATATTCAGAAATATCTGGTTTTGAACATTCAATTTTATTCATGTTTTTACTCCTATCTATATATTGTAATGTTTTTTAATTATATCGCTTCTCACTCATACTATAACACATTTTTTTCTAAATAGATAGATAAAAACATAATTTTATTATATAATTGAATTAGAACTATAGAAAAGAGTGATGATAATATATGAAAAAAATAATGGATGGAAATGAAGCTTGTAGTTATGTTTCATATAATTTTACAGAAGTAGCAGGTATTTATCCAATAACTCCTGCTTCTCCTATGGCGGAACTTACTGATAAATGGGCAAGTGAGGGGAAGCTTAATTACTTTAATCAACCTGTTAAAGTAGTAGAAATGGAAAGTGAAGCAGGGGCTGCTGGTATGGTTCATGGTTCACTTCAAGCAGGATGTTTAACTACTACTTATACTGCTAGCCAAGGGCTTTTATTAATGATACCTAATATGTATAAAATAGCAGGGGAATTACTTCCTTGTGTTATTAATGTCGCTGCAAGAAGTCTTGCAACTCACGCCTTATCAATCTTTGGTGATCATCAAGATGTTTATGCTGCTAGAAGTACAGGTTTTGCAATACTTGCATCATCATCAGTTCAAGAAGTAATGGATTTAACTGGAGTAGCACACTTATCTGCTATTAAAGGTAGAGTTCCTTTTATGAACTTCTTTGATGGTTTTAGAACAAGTCATGAACTACAAAAAATAGATGTAATTGATACTAATAAGTTGAAAAAACTAGTTGATAAGAAAGCTCTTGATGCTTTTCGTAAGAGAAGTCTTCATCCAGATAATCCTGTAACTAGAGGTACTAGTGAAAATGATGATATTTATTTTCAAGCGACAGAAGTTAGAAATAAATACTATTTAGAACTACCTGATATTGTTAACGAATATATGCAGGAGGTTAATAAAATAACAGGAAGAAACTATGCACCATTTAACTATTATGGAAAAAGAGATGCTACTAAAGTAATAGTTGCAATGGGTAGTGTTTGTGAGACTATTAAAGAAGTAGTAGATTACTTAAATGAAACGAGCGAAAAAGTTGGAGTAGTAGAAGTACATTTATATAGACCTTTCTCAAGAGAATATTTCTTAAAGAGTATTCCTAAAACAGTTAAAATGATTGCAGTACTAGATAGAACTAAAGAAGCGGGAAGTACAGGTGAGCCACTATTTCTTGATGTAGATAATATTATTAAATCATTAGGTAGTGATATTAAAGTAGTAGGTGGTAGATATGGATTATCTAGTAAAGATACAACTCCATCTATGATAAAAGCTATATATGATAATTTAGAGACTATTAATCATAACTTTACTATAGGAATTGATGATGATGTTACTAATTTAAGTATTCCTTATGATAAAGACTTTAATCTACCTCATAGAGGACAAACATCATTTCTTGTTTATGGTTATGGTAGTGATGGAATGGTTTCAGCTTGTAAAGATTTAATGAAAATAACAGGAGATGCTACTGATGCTTATGTTCAAGGGTATTTCCAATATGATTCTAAAAAGTCAGGTGGAGTTACATTAAGTCATTTAAGATTTTCAAAAACTCCTATTAGATCTACTTATTATGTAGGAAAAGCTAAGTTGTTAGTTTGTACACAAGATGCTTATCTTACTAAGTTTAGATTTATTAATAAAATTAAAAAGAATGGAGTATTCCTTCTTAATAGTAGTAAGACTGATGATGAGATTATTTCTATGATAAGTAGTGAAGATAAGAAATATATCCTTGATAATAATATTAAAGTCTATGTAGTTAATGCTTATAAAGTGGCTAAGAAAGAAGGACTTGGTAATAAGATAAGTGCTATTATGGAAGCTTTAATCTTTAAGTTTGGTCATATTATTGATAGTGATTATGCTATTAATAAAATGAAAGATAATCTTGATAGTAGATTTAAACTTAAAGGAAATAATATTGCAGAGAAAAATAAAAAAGCAGTTGATAATGCTATTAATACAACTCATTTACTTAAGATAGATGAGAATACTGATGATTATGTAAAGGTGAGTGAAGTTAGTTCTAGCTTGTTTGATATAATCGATAAAAGAGAAGGAGATAGCCTTCCTGTTAGTGCTTTCTTAGATAGACCTGATGGTACTGTTGATGGAGGTTTATCTCGTCTTGAAAAGCGTGATATAAGTGAAGTTGTTCCTAAAATAATCAGTGAAAACTGTATTAGTTGTAACTTGTGTTCCCTAGTTTGTCCTCATGCTGTTATAAGACCATTCTTGCTAGATAAAGAAGAAGTAGAGAAAGCTCCTACTAGTTTAAATGATAAACTTTTAGATAGTCATTTAGGTGATAATTTAAAATATACAATTGCTGTTAGTTATAAAGATTGTACTGGTTGTGGTTTATGTGCTAATATTTGTCCTGGTAAGAAGGGTGCTAAAGCACTTGAGATGGTAAGCAAAGAGAGTATTGTTAATGATATTACTTTAAAAGAGACAGAATACTTATTTAATGAAGTAACTGAGAAAGATGTTATGAGCGTTAGTACGGTTAAAGGTAGTCAGTTTAAGAAGCCTAGATTTGAGTTTAGTGGAGCATGTGCTGGATGTGGGGAGACGCCATACTTGAAGTTATTAACGCAATTATTTGGAGATAGACTTGTAATTGCTAATGCTACAGGCTGTTCATCAATATATGGTGCATCTAGTCCATCTACTCCATATAGTGTTCCATGGGCTAACTCTTTATTTGAAGATAATGCTGAGTTTGGTTTTGGTATGAAAATAGCTGATGAAGTAAAGAAAAATCAATTAAAAAATATAATAAATGAAAATATTTCTAAAGTTGATGAAGAAGAAAAAGATATCTATTTAGACTATGTTAATGATATTAATGTAGATACTGCTAAAGCATTACTTTCTGTTATTCCTCATACTAAGATTAAGCCTTTAAAATCTCTAAAGAAATATATTATGCCTATTTCTTTATGGGCTGTAGGAGGAGATGGATGGGCTTATGATATCGGCTATAACGGAATAGATCATGTTCTAAACAGTGGAGAAAATGTTAATATCTTAGTTCTTGATACAGAAGTTTATTCTAATACTGGAGGACAGGCAAGTAAATCTAGTAGAATGGGAGCAGTTGCAAAATTTGCTTCATCAGGTAAAAAGACTGCTAAGAAAGACCTTTTAAAGATTGCTCTAACTAATCCTAATGTTTATGTAGGAGCAATATCACTTGGTGCTAACCCTGCTGCTACAGTTAAAGTAATGCTAGAAGCTGAAAAATATAATGGACCAAGTATAATAGTTGCCTATTCTCCTTGTATCGCTTGGGGTATTTTAAAAGGAATGAGTAACTCTATTGATGAAGAGAAGAAAGCTACAAGTAGTGGATATTTCCCAATATTCCATTATAATCCAGATACTAAAGAGTTTAAGATGGATGGAAAGAGTGACTTTAATAAATATCAAGAGTACTTAACAGGAGAGGATAGATATAAATCATTAAAAATTATAAACAGTGATGAAGCGGATACTTTACTTAAAGAAAATGAAGATAATGCTAAAGAAAGAAATAATTATTATGAAAGTTTAACTAATAAAAATAAGGAGTAGTTATGAGTGATGTAGTATATCCTAATCATTTAGGAATCATTATGGATGGTAATGGTAGATGGGCAAAAGAAAGAGGACTTAATAGAAGCTTAGGACATAAAGCTGGTGCTGATAATCTTATTAAGTTACTTGATTATATTTACAATAATACTTCTATTAAAGTAGTTTCTTTATATGCCTTTTCTACTGAGAATTTTAAAAGAGAAAAGTGTGAAGTAGATTACTTAATGAAATTATTTGTAACATTATTTAATACTAAATTAGAATCTATTAAGAAAAATAATGTTAAAGTAGTATTTTCTGGAAGAAGAGATAATCTTCCTAAGAGTGTACTTGAGGCAATGGATAAGACAACAGATGATACTAAAAATAATATTAAGGGCATTTTAAATATTTGTCTTAACTATGGTGGTGACTATGAGATAGTTGATATGACTAAGAAAATTGTTAGACAAGTATTAGATGGTTCTTTAAGTATAGAAGATATTACTAAAGAAGTTGTAAGTAAAAATTTATATCAAGATTTACCACCACTTGATTTTGTTATTAGAACTAGTGGAGAGAAAAGAATAAGTAATTTTATGATTTATCAGTCAAGTTATGCTGAATATGATTTTTCAGATACTTATTTTCCTGATTTTAATAGTAGGTGTTTAGAAGAATCTTTAGATAATTATCGAAAACGTGATAGAAGATTTGGTAATGCCAAATAAAAAGTTCACAAGGTTCTGTGAACTTTTTTGTTAGTTGATTTGTGTAACCGAGAATGAGGCAGAATAACGATCGTTTGGTACTAATTGGAAGTCTGTGTTAGAAGTATTAACAAATCTAAATTTATCATTAGCATTAGCAGCGAATAGGGCATTACCACTAATTGTTCCAGTATCACAACCACTAAGGCGATTATGTGTGGAAGAGTGAGCGATAAGGTTAAATCCTGGTGTAGTTTGATGTAATTCAATACCTAGAGCGATTGGATTACATTCTTCGTTTTGATTTTTACTTCTAACATTGAACCACCAATTGATTAAATATTGTCCAGTTTGTGGCACCATGAATTCACCAGTTGTAGGATCATAAGTAATACCATTAGAAAGATTGGTTATACTAGGTTTAATTGCTTCATTAATTGGTACTACAGCATTAGTTTCATCATGAATCATAGCGGCAGCATTAAATGATCCACCTGCGGGACCTGTAGCACCGGTTGCCCCAGTAGGACCAGTTGGACCTTGCATACCAGTAGCTCCTGTAGCACCGGTTGCCCCAGTTGGACCTATAGGGCCTTGCATTCCGGTAGCACCTGTTGGACCTATAGGGCCTTGCATTCCGGTAGCACCTGTTGGACCTGTAGCACCCTTTGGACCAGTAGGTCCTGTACAACCACATGGACCAGTAGGACCAGTGCAGTCATTAACTAGACATCTAACAACCTCACATAAACAACAATCATTGCAATCTTTACATTTATCATTAAAATCTTCTCTATTCATATTTTTCTCCTTTCATTATTAAAATATGAAGGAGTTAAAATTTTGTATTGACTATTGTCATGCTTAAAAATAAAAATAGAGACTGCACCCCCTGAAGGGCAGTCTCTTAAAAAAGAATAAAAAGGGGTTGGCTAGTGTGATACTAGCGACCAATTCGCCTAATTCCGAATTGGTGCTTTTTATAATAATCATTTGAAGTCATTTTGTCAACACTTTTTTTGAAAAAAGTTTACTAATTTTTTAAAGAAGTTTATACTTAAATTAGAGGAGAAAGAATATGAAGAATTTTAAGAAAAGAAATAGTGTTAAAAATAAATTAAATAATGAGAAAATTGAATTTTACGAAGAAAAGTTGATGGGTGTTAAAGATATAATTTCATCATCATCTCCAACTAGATTAAGTGAGCTTGATAAATATATTTTAGATCTTAACTTAAATGATGAAGATAGAGCTAATATAATGTTGTATATTTCTGTTTATTTAACAGAGAAAGGCTTTTATGATAAAGCTTCTAGATATTTAAAAATCATAGAGAAAATAGAAGAAAAACCAAATAGTGTTAAAGAAAATTTAATTGAAACACGAGCTAAGATAAAAATTAGAAAGATTGCTAATAAAAATAGAAGGTAGTAGTTATCTTCTATTTTGTATTTGTTCATTACTATTAATATTAGCAATTTGATTTGTTATAATATAAATAAAGTTAAATATATCTTGATATTCAGCATAGATTAAATCAAATACTTCCATCCTATTAACCTCATCTATCATAATAAGTTTATTTTCTTTAACCTTATCTCTTATATTAAAATCATCTAAAAGCGTAGTATTAATATCATAAAAATCAACATCTATATACCAGTTATCTGTACTTTCTTCAGTTACTCTAATACCTATAGGATAAGAATTATCAGTAGATTTTAAATATTCTACTATTTCTACATTTTCACTTTCTAAATAAATATTAATACTATTAGAATAACTTCTTACCATATTTAAAACTAAATCAGTAAATAGTGCATTATTTTCTTTTTGATTGGCAAGTTCTAAAATTAAATATTTATTAGTATTTTGGAATATATAAAGAATTTGTCTCAATGTAACTATTTGTTGTTTTTGAACTTTACTACCTACATTAAAAAGTAAAAAGTCTTTTAGAGTATAATCATCTATTTCATTAAGACCTTTAGTATAAAGTTCTACTATATCATCACTTAGAGTAATAATTTCTTTATCTTTGGTTAAATAAAGCTTAAATTTAAAACCATCAATATATGGAGCATTAAGTCCTAAATAAATAGCATCTAATGTATTATTAGCAACGTTTTTAGTAGAAGCACCACCATTTGCAATTACTTTCATAAATTCCTCCCTTTATTAAAATTTTATGATTTATTTTCTTTTAAAATTCTAAAAATTATGCTATAATGTGAGACAGAAAAAGAGGTGGTGTGTTGTGGCATTAAAAGATATAAAAGGTGTAGGACCTAGAGCTTTAACACTTCTTTCTAAGATAGGGATAAATACTGTAGATGATTTAGTTACACATTATCCTTTTAGATATGAATTTTTAGTTAGAGGCAATTTAGAAGAGACAAATGATGGAGATCATATAATTATAGATGGTAAGATAGAAAGTAGTCCTATATTAGTTAGATTTAAGGCAGGACTTAATAAGATGAATTTTCGTCTTGTAACAGCTAGTGGAGTTGTAGGAGTATCAATATTTAATAGAGCGTTTTTAAAAAGTCAACTTACTGTTGGTACTACTGTTACTGTTATAGGTAAATTTGATAAGCCTAAAAATGTAATAACAGCATCAGAAATAAAGATGGAGTCTTTATCTAATAAAGTAAAGATAGAGCCTGTTTATCATTTAACTAGTGGTTTGACTAATAAAAATATGGCTTTATATATTAATATGGCACTACTTAGTCAAAGTAAAGAAATACATGATAGTATACCTTTAAAATATCAAGAAAAGTATAACTTTTCTAATAAGAGAATGGCTTTAAATATAGTACATAATCCTCCTAGTAAGGAAAAGTTAAAAGAAGCGATGATAAGACTTAAATATGAAGAATTATTTGAGTTTATGTTTAAGATTAACTATTTAAAAGAAGAGAATAAGAAAGTAAATAGTGGAATTGAAAGGGATATAGATGAATCTAAAGTAAATGAATTTATTTCTAAGCTTCCTTATGAACTTACTAAAGATCAAGTAACTGCTGTTAATACAATTATTAAAGATTTAAAGAGTAAGAGTAGAATGAATAGATTATTACAAGGTGATGTTGGTAGTGGAAAGACTATTGTTTCTTTTATAGCAATGTATGCAAATTATTTAAGTGGATATCAGAGTGCTTTAATGGCACCTACTGAAATACTTGCAACACAACATTTTAGTAATTTAAAAGATATCTTCGCTAACTATAACTTAAATATGGCTTTACTTACAGGTTCAACTCCTAAGAAGGAAAAAGATTTAATTTATGAAGAGTTAAAAAATGGTGATATTGATATAATTGTTGGAACTCACGCTTTAATTCAAGAAGATGTTACTTATCATAACCTTGGATTAGTTATTACAGATGAACAACATAGATTTGGAGTTAACCAAAGAGCTAATCTACAGAATAAAGGACAAAAACCTGATACTTTATATATGAGTGCAACACCTATTCCTAGAACTTATGCTTTAACTATTTATGGAGATATGGATGTATCTACTATTAAGACAAGACCTAAGGGTAGAAAGAAAATTAAAACTGTTGTTAAGACTAATAAAGAAATTAAAGATGTCTTAGAAATGATGTATGAAGAATTAAAACAAGGTCATCAGATATATGTTATCGCACCACTTATTGAAGAAAGTGAAAATAGTGATTTAACTAATGTAAATGACTTAAAAGAAAAGATGACTCTTGCTTTTGGTAGTAAATATAAAATAGATTTAGTTCATGGTAAAATGGCTAGTGCTGCAAAAGAGTTAATTATGAATGAATTTTTACAAAATAAAGTACAGATTCTAATTAGTACAACCGTTATCGAAGTAGGAGTAGATGTTCCTAATGCTACAATGATGGTAATATTTAATGCTGAAAGATTTGGTTTATCTACACTTCATCAGTTAAGAGGAAGAGTAGGAAGAAGTGAATTACAGTCTAGTTGTATTTTAATTAGTGATAATGATACGAAAAGACTTGAGATAATGGAAAGTACTAATGATGGTTTTGAAATTAGTGAAGAGGATTTTAAACTAAGAGGTCACGGAGATTTGTTTGGAACTAAACAAAGTGGTGATATGACTTTCAAGATAGCAGATTTAAAAGCAGATTACAAAATATTGTTACAAGCTAGAGAAGATTCCCTAGAATACTTACTAGATAAAGAGAATGATGCTAATAAACTTAGATTAATTAATACCATTATACATAGCTAGTTGTAAAATTTTTCTAAAATTTTCAAAATCAAATTGACAAGTTGGAAATTTTTAGATATGATTAATGTACATGATAAGTTTATTTGCTTATCATGGTGATATAGTCCACGATCTAAGTGTGGATTTATATTCAACCGAACCCCCTGAAGGAGCCGAAAGGCTCCGCTTTTGTTTATTTTATAAGGATTTTAAGCCTTTAAAAATATTTTAGGTGCTATTTAGGTGCTAAAATACATAAAAAAATAATGGTAAGCGATTAAACTTACCATTATTTTACGTTTATAGACATATTTCTATATCATTTTTTTCATTAGTTATATTATTATTATCAATAGTATTTTTTTCTTTTTCTCTTTCTCTTTCAGCTAGTAAAATACTATTGTTTTTATTTATGAGCTTAACTATATCTTCAAGTTTATTTTGATACATGTGAGAGTAGGTATTTAGTGTTTCATCAATTTTAGTATGACCTAAATACTTGGCTACTAGAGTAATACTAGCACCATAATTTATTAAGAAAGAAGCACAGGAGTGTCTAAAGTCGTGTATTCTTATTTGCTTTACCTGTGCTAATTTACAATTTCTATTTTTTCTACTTCTAATAGAGTCTTTTGTAAGAGGTAAATCATTACCAAAAACAAACCACTCTTGAGAAAAGTTTTTAAACTCTTTTTTATAATCGTATAACCTTTTTAAATCAGCTAGTAGTAAATCATTGATAGGTAAGTCACGATTACTATTTTGTGTTTTTAATGGACTTAATTTGTAGTTATCCATACTATAAATTGATGGTATTTGTTTATATATTCTCATTATCTTATTTTTAAAATCTATATCTTTCCATTGTAAGCCTCTTAATTCTCCTTTACGAAGTCCCATATAATAAAGAGTTTCAAATAGGGGCTTAAACATTATATCATCTTCAACTGATATAAATTGATTAAACTCATCAATAGTAAAAAATAGCATTTCTTTTTTCAATTCATTAGGATTAGTAAAGTTAGTCATTTTATTATATATTGGAGTAAAATTAAAATCATACCATTTGCTACCATAATTTAATATTGCTTTTATAAACTTAAATAAATCATTTTTATAAGAAGTAGCTAGAGGTAATTTATTAATTTCTTTCTTCCATAATTCAAAATGATTAATATTAAAATCCTTTAATTTTATATTATCGAAATACTGTAAATACTTAACTCTATCTCTATAAGTTTTTATTGTACTTTCTCTAACTTTATCACTTTGATAATCATAAAAAGATAAATATAAATCTTTAAAAGTCATATCTTTATGATTTATATTCTGATCGAGCGATAAAAGGAACTGCCTTTCAGCTTCTTGTGCTTCTTTCTTCGTCATATATTTTCTTGAACGATACTTTTTATTTAGTCCATCTAATCCTTTATAATAAACTTGAAAAATCCATTTTCTACCATCTTTAGTTTGTTCTTTAGGCTTTACTTGTAATACAGCTATAATAATCACGTCCTTTCTTAAAATCTTTTTATTTTAATATTTCTATAAACCAATTTCATAATCATCTTTGTCTTTGTCTTTCTCTTTTCTATTGTCATAATCATAGTAATCATAATTAATAGCATCAGCTAGATTTTCATAATCTTCAACATAATCTTTAGGCTCTCTATCTAGTAGCTTATCAATAGCTTTACACATTTTTTTAAATAGTTTTTTCCATTTATTAACTTCAACTTCAAGTTTTTCTTTTAGATTATCAATACTATTATTTAAAATATTAACAATACCTTTTAATTTATTAATCTCTTTACTTTGTTCTTTAATAGTAGCCTTTTGCTCGGTAATAATTTTATCTCGCTTAATAATTTCTTCATTGTTTTTAAAACTGGTATTTTCTTTAGATAATTTCATTATAGTTAAATCTTTATTCTTAATTTCACTTTGCTGAAAGATATTAACTTGCTCTAAACCTTTAGAATATTCTACGATTTTTTGAACGTCATTAGAGTTATAACCAACAATAGTTTTTTTAGGATTTAATATATCTTTATTAATGGCTTTATTGGACTCTATAAGGGCATTTTTAGAGTTTTCTATCACTTTTAAGGTATTTTCCTTTTCTTGATTTAAAAGCTCTAATTCAGCCTTATTTTCCTCTATTTGGAACTCTAATTTAGTCTTGTGTTCTACATTAGCTCCAATATTACCTCTATCTAAATTAAAACCTCGTTCTGTAATAAACTTATGAAAAGAGTTTTGTAATTTAGCATAAGAGTTTTGAGCTCCTCGTTGTTTCCAAAACTGGTCGTTATTTAAAAAGTTACCTTTAACTTTCTCATAAACGATTTTACCTTTTTCATCTCTTAATATTTTAGGAACTAGTGTAGTATTACCATTTTTATTTTTAACTTCTTCTTTAATGACGTTTCCATTTTTATCTTTGACGTAACATTTTCTTTTTACTTCGTTTACAATTGGTAGAAAATATGCTTGTAGGTGAGGAGTATCTTCATCATAATGTATTTGAGCTAATATAATATTTTCTTCTCCAACATAATCTTTAAGAAACTCCATACAAGAGTCAAAGAAATAACTAACAGTTTGTGGTATATCTTCTTTAGATTTTATATAAGGAACTTTTACACTTTGTCCTTTTTTATTTCCTGTTTTATAAGTTCTACCACTATCTATAAACTTCATACCTAGAGCTTCAAAAAACTCTGTTCCACTTGTAAAGGTAATTCCATTTAATAGGTTAGTGGAAGCTTTATTTAGATATTCTATATTTCTTTTCTTTAAGGTTTGTTTTACTTCTTGATACAGGTTTCTTTCGCTCATAGATATATATTCTACATTGAACTCACGCCTTTCAATATCATAATTACCTGTACCTTTTCTATCTTTCATTTCAATACCAATGTTATATAAATCTTTTTGTTTGAACTTTGTTTCTACTCGTACTACTTGTTTTCCATCATACAATAAATGTTCCTCCTTTCTCTTAAAAGGTCATTTATGACCTATCTCACTAGGGCATAGCCCACTCGTGAGTTTAGGGAGTTCCCTAAAAACCCCATGTCTTGTTCTTCGCAGAATACCTAAACTTATGTAAAGGTATTCGCTACAAACAAGATTAAAGAATAACTATCTACAAGATACTTATTCTTTAAATAATTTTTTAAAGTAACTTTAAAAAATGTAAAAATATTCACTATCGCTACTTTCATTGAAACTCACGTTTCAACAAAACGTACCTCGTTCATTTTTTACTAACTTTTTAGAAAAAAGTTACAAAAACTTTATGAAAACTATTCGTTTTCATAAGTAGGTTCTTTATATATTGCAGTATATGTTCTTTCATTAGAAGTTCTTTTTTGCTCTATATAAAGTCCTTCTTTTTCTAAATTATCAATATTATTATTTAATAATTTACCAAATACAGATGGAGTAATAGGTAAGTTCAACTTACTTGTTATGTCCGAAGCAGTAAAGGTAAATTCTTTTTGTTTTATTGCATAATTTAGAAAGGTTAATATATTGTAATTTAAGTCCTCACTTTCAACTTCTGATAACTTAAATATTAGATTATCATTTCTTTTTAGAACTAGATCTAATCCCTCATAATCTCTACTTTCATAAGTGAATATAATTTTATTTTTAATATTAATATCTTGCTTTAAGGTTATCTTACCATCAACAGAGCCATCAATAGCAGTACTACCAAGAGAAGTATTGTTTTTATTTAAGTGATGAATAAGCAAGATAGTAAAATTATATTTTTTACAAATCTCTCTAAACTTTGGAATTACATATTGTCCCATATCTTGATAATTATTTAAGTCATAGCCATTATTCATATCAATACCACTAAACATATCAATGATTACAAATCTACCATTGTAGTCAGTAGCAAAAGTTTGAAAATCTAATTGTAAGTCCATAAGGTTTAGTTTTCTTTCGTTAGGACTTTGTTCTATTAAAGCAAAATTACTATCATCAAATTGTAGTTGCATTTTATCAATTCGACTCATAATTTGCGTGTAATCCATTTCTGTGCTAATATATAAGACAGGAGATGGAGTAGTTCTAAATCCTAGAAATGGTTGTCCTGTTGCAATAGAGTTGGCAAGTTGTAGTGCTAATAGTGACTTACCAACTTTAGGTCTTGCAACAAGACAATATAACCCTTTGGACTTTATTAAGTTATCAACGATGAAGTCTTTTTTTGTGAAACTTTTTCTCATCTCACTTATAGTTTTCATTTCTTACACCTCTCATCAGTTAACAACCTCTTTAGCCATTTTTTGAAGATATGCAATATTGATTTTTAAATAACTTACAACTTCGTTCATTGGAAGTAGTTTACTAGGTAATTGATAACCTTTATCTTCTAGTAAGGTTTTAATCTCTTTTTTTAATTTAATAGCATTATTTTTACCTAGTCCTGTAAGTTTTCGTAAATCTTCTAAATCACACCATTGTTTTGATATTAAAGTTAATGTTTCTTTTGCAGTCATTAATTCGCCTCTCTTTCTGTTTTATAGTGATGGTTTTAGTGTTACCAACAACTCCCTTTTAGGATGTATATATAGTTATTAGCCATATATCTAAGGAGGATTTTAGATTATCCACAACTCCCGTACCAATAGGGTTAAGCCTTGTACTTATTTAACGAGTCGGCATATCGGCGATTTCCAACTCTATGTAATTGTCAAAGAGCAATTAATAAGTTGTAAAATGTTTTAAAATGCAACTTATAAGTTGAATATACACTATAAATATATTATTGTCAACCTAAAAGTTGCAAAATAATCTGTTTTTAAACAAAAAGGTTGAAATAATGATTAAAATATGTTATATTTATACACAAGAAAGGAGTTTTACTATGCAGGAAACAGTAGGGCAAATGATAGCAAGAGCGAGAGAAGAAAAAGGTTTGTCTAAAAGAGAACTATCAAGGATGGCTAATATTAGTGATACAGAACTTGCTAGAATTGAGTCTGGAGAAAGAGAAATTCCTAACCCTAAAACTTTAAGAAAAATCAGTAAATATATAGGAATTAATTATAATGATTTAATGTATGCAGCAGGACTTGGTTTTCAAGTTAGTCCTTTAAATCCATTTTTAAAAAAATATTATTCTAACTTAAAAGGAGAAGAATTAGAAGAAGCATTAGTTAATACATTAGGTAGTATTGAAAACTGGGAAGCTTTAGTAAAGTCTTTAAAAAGCAGATTAGAAGATAATACTTTGATGGATGAAGAAAAAGAAATGATACAACAAACAATAGAAGATACTGAATATCAAATTAATTCAGCTAATGAAATTGTTAAATTATTACATAGTGCAAAAACAAAGGAGAGGATCGATAATGAAAGAAAAGATTAAATACTTTAATGTCGTTCAAATTATAGGTAATATTTTATTATTAATATCAGTCATAGGTAGTTTTGTAGCAACTGGAAAAACACAGAACACAATGATAGGTCTATTTTGGTTTGCATTAACAATTAATATGTTAGGAATTACTTATTTCTTTGCTACTTGGACAAAGGGTGGTATAAATGCAGATATAAAAAAATCAAAACAGATATTTAGTGATTTAGATAATGTATCAGTAACTTTAATTATTATTTATATGTTATTTTACTTGGGAATTATGTTTGCATATAATACATCTAGTGATATTAGAAATAACTTTTATCTAATTGGTATTTCTTATGCTATTACAGTTTTTGTAGAAGTTATATTATTTACAGTAGTAGAAAAGGCATATAAAGAAACAATAAAATTAGTGAAGAAAAATAATATAGGTAAAAATGACAGGAGTGACAGAAAAAAATAGGAGATACCCTCCCAAAATGTGCTGTCATAGTGTCATTTGTAATATTAAAAATAAACACCATAAGCTATGAACTTGTGGTGTTTTTATATTGAAATTATTTCAAGAGGGTTTTCATTTGTTATTTTTAGTTTATATTTAGTTTCTAATAATTGCTTTATTTTATCGTAATCACAGTCGGCTACATAAAATTGTGATAAATCATTTAAAGCAGAGAAAACAATATCATCCATTTGCTCTCTAAAAAGGAAATTGTGTTTTATTCTTTCTGCAATATAATAACTAACATATTCTTCTAAAATATTATTATCTTTAAAGTGTTTAGTAAAAGCATTATCAAAGGTTTCAACTAATTTATCAAATTCTTCGTTAGTTACTTGGCTTATATCATCTCTTATCATTTGTTGTTCCTCCTAAAAAATTAATTAGATTTATTTTTCATATCTTGTATAAAATCATCAAATAATAATTCTAACTTTCGCACATCTTCTTTTGTTACTAGATAATTGTAATCTTTTTTTGATTTTAATACATTATAGAGTATTTCTTCATAGTCTATAATGTTATTTTGCTTTTTTAAAACTAACTTATTGTTATTTAAGGTAATATTAATTAAATCATAATCTTTTATATTTAATATTTTTCTATACTCTCTAGGAATAACAATTCTTCCTAAATTATCAATTTTTCTAGTAAATCCAACATTTTCCATTTTCTACACCCTCTACGTTATTAATTTTATGCGAATATTGCATAAAAGTCAATATGCGACAAACGCATAATATAAAATGTTCTTGGTGGTAGATATGGAGCGATTAAGAGATTTGAGAGAAGATAAAGATTTAACACAACAAGAAATAGCTGATATGTTAGGTTGTTCTCAAACTACATACTCAAGATACGAAACTGGCGACTTAAATGTACCTATAGATATATTAAAAAAGTTAGCAAAGTTTTATAAAGTTAGTATTGATTATATTGTAGGAATAACTAATAAAAAGAATTGATTAATCTATGCGAATATCGCATAGATTTTAACTTATATAACTCGCTTAATCTAAAATTACTTTAGAGAAAGTGGATGTTAATATGGAAAGAATTAGAAACTTAAGAGAAGATAAAGATTTAAGTCAAAATGAAATTGCTAAAATATTGAATTGTTCGCAAACAACTTATTCAAGATATGAAACAGGAGATCTAAATATACCAGTTGACTCTTTAATTAAGTTAGCAAAATATTTTAATACTAGCATTGATTATTTAACTGGACTTACTGATGAAAAAAAGCCTTATAAAAGGTCAGTAAGAACAGATAAATAAATTACTATACTAAAAAGTAAGTAGTAGGTTTGTAATCTACTATTTTTATTTTGGATTTAATGATATAATTATCTAAATAATAATTAATTTGTAATATCGGAGGGTAATAATGAAAAGGGTAATAGTTGGACTTTTAATAATAGCTATAGTAACAGGTTGTAGTTCAAAAAATAATTTTAATATTGAATATGAAAATCAAGATGAATGTAATAAACCTAAATTGCTTTTATCAAAAGATGGTAGAAACATTTATACTTATTGCATTGAAAATATAACTATTGAAATGAAAGATAGAAAAGCTGAATTAAAAAGTTATATTGAAGATAATAGCAATGCTATAAATGAAATAATAGACACGTTAAAACTAGAAGATACTTTAAAGGATGGTGGTACTCAAATTTATAAGGGAGATATAACTTTAATCAAATGTAATACATTAGATGGCAATAAAGATATTTATATTGGAAACGATAATATGAAGTTTAAACAAAACTTTTGTAAGGATAACAATTATACTTTTATAAGAACTTATACAGTAAAAGATATATCAAAATATACTGAACAACAATATGATGAAGATGGAAATCGAGTTTCTTATGGAAATTCTTTTAAGGTAGAACTAAATGAATTCCAAGGAGAAACAAAAACAGTTATCATAAATAACTTATGGGATATAACATTAGAAAAAAATAAAACTTATGAATTTGAGTTTATGATTAATGAAGATGTGACTAATGTAAAAGATGAAATAGAAGATATTTTTAAAAATTCAACTATTGTAGGTGTTAAAGAAACGACTAAAACAGGTTTAGAACAAATACAAGAGCCAATGGTCAAACAATAATTATAAATTAGGAGGAATGAATATGAAAAAAATATTTTTATGTTTGTTAGGTGTAAGTTTATTAATTGGTATAACAGGATGTGGTACTAGTGACTCATTAAATGGTAAATGGATAGCAACAACTGAAAATCAAAATATATATCAAGTTAATGAAGATGGCGATGAATTAGGTGGTAAGGAAGATTACATATTAGAATGTGATGGTAATGGCAATTATACATTAACTTTAGAAAATAACCAAACAAAAAAAGGAACTTATACTATAGATAATAATAAAAAAATTACTTTTAAAGATAATAATGATTTATTAGTTGGAATATGTGAACTATCAAGCGATGAAGAAATTAATTGCAATGAAAAATCAACTTATGCTTTTAAATACATAAAGTATTAATTTGTAAATACCATTTTATAAAAAGGAGTAAGTAAATAATGAAAAAAATATATATAGTTTTAAGTGTAGTAATGTATGTTATAGCTATTTTAATATTATCATTTTATTCGATTATGACTTTTACAATCCAACTTGCTGAAATATCAAGATTAATTTTATTATGTAGTAGTTGTTTGTTCTTATATTTTGGAGGTTTTTTCCTTTCAAAATATTTGAATAATAATAAACCTATGAAAATTAACTTATGGATTTATTTTATCTTGTATATAATCTTATTACTTACACTTACACTATTTGATCCAATGTTTGGAAGAAGTTTCTCTATTGTAGATTGGTCTAATGAACTTTTTAATAAATATATTAGCAATTCATTTAATATTATTCCATTTCATACAATTATTGATTATATTAGCAAATTCAATAGTTTATATGATACTAAAACTATAATGGTTAATTTATTGGGTAATTTAATAGCATTAATGCCAATGGCTATATTTTTACCATTATTGTTTAAAAAGACAAGAAAATTAAAAAACTTTTTATTAACTGTTGTTATTATAGTATTTTGTATAGAGATAGTCCAATTTTTAACTTTGACAGGAAGTTGTGATATAGATGACATTATTTTGAATGCTGTAGGTGCTGTTTTTGCCTATATGATATTTAAAATTAATTCTATTAATAATCTAATAAGAAATATATTTTTATTAGAAAGTAACAAAATTAGTAGGAAGTCATATTTTAAAATAATTTTATCTATTGTAATTATTTTAATTATAGTTGCCTTTATATTAGTTTATAGAAATGCTTTATATAATAAAAATATAGAAAACTATAATAATATAAATAATCCAAATGTTACTTTTGAATACAATAATGAATGTAGTAATAATAATTTATTTTACGAAGATAAAATATATAAATATTATTTTGAATGCTATAATAATGATGATTTTTATGTAATAGTCAATGATAAAGATAAGTTTTCTGTAGAAGAATTTTTAGATTACTCAAAATATAATTATGATATTAATAGGCTTTTATATGGTTTGAATTATTACAACATCAAGTATAAAATAGAACATAAATATACTTACTTTAATATTGAAATAGAAAATAATAGTAATGGAAGTTATTATGTTCCATTTAATGTTGATTCAGATATAGCTGAACTAGTTTTAGTTGATAAAACTAATAATGATAAAATTTTAAATTATGAAATTAATATAATACCTAAAAAAAGTGGTTCTACAATAATGAGTGTAGTTTTTGAATTAACTAATGAATTTGGAGAAACAGAAAAAATAAATAAGCAATTTAATATTATTGTTGATGAGAATTTAGATGTATCATATAGTGAAAAAAGTTAGTTTGTAAAACTATAATTTATCTAATAGATTTTAGGTGCTATTTAGGTGCTAAAAAGTTAGAAAACTTTTAAAATTATTTAATTTATGTTGGTATAAAATAAACAAAAAAAGTTAAAAAATAAGGAAAAAATGAAGTTGTAAAATAAAAAGTGACTAAACAACTTCGCCCCCTGAAGACGGACTTATGTCCGTCGCTTTTTGTTTATAATTAATTTAATCAAGATGATATAGTTGTAAATATATGTAAGATTGAACTAATTTATGTTAATAATAAATTAAGTACTTGAGATTAAAAATACAAATGATAATATATTTAATAACTTTTTAGAAAGATAGGTGTTTATATGCGAGAAAGTATAAAAATTAAAACAGATAATTATAATTTTAAGTTTAGAGTTTCAGGGTTAATTATAAAAAATAATAAGCTTTTATTAGTTGATTTGGATGATAGTGGTTTTTTGTGTTTACCTGGAGGTTATGTAGAACTAGGTGAAACAACAGAGGTTGCAGTTAAACGTGAATTGTCAGAAGAAGTAGGTAAAAAGTTTAATATTAGTAAATATTTAGGTGTAGTAGAAAATTACTTTATAAATAAATATTCAAAAAAAATGCATGAAATATCTTTCTATTATTTAATGAGTCCTATTGAAAATATAGATACAAATAACTTTACTATTACTGAAAATGATAAAGGCCGTAAAATAAAATTAGATTTCAAGTGGATAGATTTAAAAGAAGTAAATAATTATGATATTAGACCTAGTTTTCTTAAACAAATCTTAGAAAGTGAAAATCTTGAATTTAATCATCTGATTTTTAATGAGTTAGATTAAGCACATTATTATTTATAATAAAAAATGATAATTATTTTAACCTTAAAAAGATTTTAATATTTATAGATAGAAATCTTTAGATTACCAATTCAAGTGATATAGTTATTATGAAAGGTATAAGTTTTTTAGGGAAAAATAGTAATTGAACTATATATAAAATAATTTCGGGATTTTATACATGTATAAATAATTATAATAAAACCAAAAAGAAACTAGCAGTACTACATCAAAAACTAAAGAATGCAAGAAGACATTTCATCCATCAAATAACTAAAAAACTGGTAATAGAAAATGATATCATAGTAACAGAAAGTCTAAAATTAAAGGACATGATAGAAGAAAAAAGATTATCTAAACAACTAACAAATGTAAGTCTAGGAGATCTTTGTAGAGTTTTAGAATATAAAGCTAAGATATATGGAAAGAAATATATCAAAATAGATAGTTATTATCCAAGTAGTCAGGAGTGTAGCAGGTGTGGATATAAGAATGAGAAAGTAAAAGACTTAAGTGTTAGAAGTTGGATATGTCCAAAATGTGGAAGTTATCATGATAGAGATTATAATGCCAGTTATAATATTATGTTTGAAGGATTAAAGAAGTATATGATGGAGTTAAAGTAGGAAAAGAAAGAAACAAAAGAAAACTACGGTAGCGACTATCGGATGTTAAGCCTGTGGAGAAGTAGGGATACCTAGTCTATGAAGCAGGAAACTTGGAAGGTGACGACCAAGGCGAATTAAGTTTACTTAATTCTTTTGTTCTGTGTTAGAAATTTTTAAAAAAGTACTAATAGAGTTTTATATTCCTCATGATGCAGATTCGTATTTATGCAATCGTATATATTATGAGTGATTAAGCTCAAAATCAATTATCTACCAAAATAATATTTATCCATGTTCCTACTATTGAAAAGGCTTATGATTTTGATGTATTGGCATGTGTTATTTCTAATTTTATTGATTTATTAGATAATAGTTTGGTATAATAGATGTAGATTTGGTTAGAAGGTAGGCTATATGGATAAATATAGATTAACTAATATGAAAAAAACTATTATCTTTGGGAGTATTGAGCACTGTATGTTTTACCAGGTTGTGGTGTTGATATAAGCATTGGTTTGTCTTGCTATTGGTGTATTGTTATAGAAGATTATTAAAGTAGTTGTAGATAATGATTTGTTTGATTTGAATATTGAATCTTTGTTGTTTTCATATTAGCATTCGTCGTTATGGGAGTGGTGCTATAAATGGTAAAAAGATATCGTTTGATTTTTAGTGTTTTTTTAATTGTGTTGATTTTTGTTTGTCTAACAGGATGTAGTGTTACCAATAACCATTCTCCTGCGGCTGTTGCTAGGAAACAGGTAAATACTATTTTGAAGTGTATTCAGGAGAATGACGCGGACACATTGAAAAGTTTGTTTACTCCTGATATTCAGAAAAAGCCGGAACTAGATGAACAGATTCATTCGTTTTTGAATTTTATTGATGGAGAGATTGTATCGTATTCACAACCATTTGGAGAAAGAGGCGGAGGAGAGTATCGTTATGGAGAGACGGTCTATCAGGAATTGTATGGTTCTATTAGTAACATTCAAACTGATACTGGTAAAAATTATCGAATTACTCATAATGCAATTTTTATTAATAAAAAAAATCCAGATAATCTAGGTGTATATTATATGCGAATTCAAGATGTGGATTTAGTTGAATCAGATAGTGGGAATCCAGAGGATAGGGAAATCGAAATTTATTATCCATCCGATTGATATAGTTTTGTTAGAGGTGTTAAGATGATAGAAAAGGTTAGAGAACGTGTTTGTAAATTAGACCTGTTCGGCAAGCTCAATTATAAATTTTGATTATATAAACAACAAATTATTCTTAATCTTTTTTCATATCTATTCATATGATTTCTATAAGTTTCTTTCATAATACGAAAAATTTTAATAGTTCTATTTTAATACGTTCTGATGATAATACTTTGTTATGTTCTTTTTCTTCTTCAGTAAGTTCATGATACTTACTCTTTTTATATGGAATTATTGCATTATCAAGTTCTTTTTGAACGCCTTGATAACCACTATCAAATTTACCACCAATACCTAGTTCATTTAAATCATCTATAATATCACTATCTTTAAGCATTTGATAATCATGAACTTTTCCTCTTTCATTATGTACATTAATAATCCTTGTTGTATTTTCGTCTATTATAATTTGATTTTTAGTTGTATGTCTTTTTTTCTTCCCAGAATAGTTTTCTTCTTGGTTAATCTGAGGTCTTTCAATACCTTGTTCTTCAACATCACCTATAATATATTTAACTTCATATCCTTCTTGTTCTAATTTGGCTATTTCACTTTTTATATCTTCTAAACAAAATAATGGATGTTCTGATAATGTATTTTCTACCCATTTAATACTATCGCAAACTGTTGATGGAGAAAGATCATAATCTAATCCCATTTGTCTCATTGCCCTGTATTCTCTCCAATAGGTTAAAGCAAGTACTAGTTTACATCCTGGACCAATTCCTTTAAAACTACCTTTTTCATGTATTTGATTGTACTTTTCTTTTAGTATTTCTAACATTTTAAAAAATACTTCTCTTTTTACACCAGTATGTAGTTTAAAAGTTTTATCATCCTCAATTTGTAACCATTTTTCTAATTTTATTTGGGTTCCTTTTTTTTAGCGTGTTTATCTTTGGGTGAATTATCCTTTAAGCATTCCTCAATAATTTCCTTATATTCCTTTAAATATTGTTTTTCTTTAACATTTTCATTAATTGCATTAAAAACTATAATTATAAGCATGCCTACTATTATGCCTATAAGTGCTATTAATATATACATCATTATCATCACCACTTTTATATTCTTGAATCAATGATATCATATTTTAACTGTTTTGTTCAATAACCTTGCCGAACAGGTCTATTAAAAAAGAGTATGATAATGGTAAGAATATTTTAGTATTAACGGAAAGATTAGAGCATTTAGATTATATTTATGATAAATTAAGTAAGTATACTAATAATATTTTTAAATATTATGGAGGTATAGGTAAGAAAGTTCTTAAAAAGTATAAAGAATTAAATGATGTAATAACTTTAAATAATAGTAATAAAATTATAATTTCTACAGGTTCATATATAGGAGAAGGATTTGATGATGATAAATTAGACGTTTTATTTCTTACTATGCCAATATCAGGTAAGACTAGAGTTATACAATATGCTGGAAGACTTCATAGGAAAAATGAAAATAAAAAAGAGATATTAATATATGATTATGTTGATGATAACTTTGCTAAGACAAGAAATATGTTTTTAAAAAGAAAAAATACTTATGAAAAACTAGGGTATGAAATAGTTGATGAGGTGTGTTATGAATAGTAGTGAATTTTTAAAAAAAGTAAATGATGAACTTAAAAATAGAGAAAAACAAGAAATATTAGACATTGTTAATAATTTAATTAGAAAGATACCAAAAAGTAAATATGATGAAGTTATTTGTATGCTTGGTAATGATAAGAAGTTGGAAAATATAGAATCTAAAATAGAAGAATATAAAATCAAGTTTAAAATGATTGATGATTTAGATCTTTATTTTCATGCGACAGGTTATGAGGATTATGATAATTATTACTGGGGAGACTGGATTTGGGAATATAGTGATGATGACAAAGTAGGAGATTTAATAAAAGAAGCGACATATTATGCAGTTAATTTAGTCAATCATAAAGAATATAAGTATGCTAAAGAGTTATTAGATTTAATTATTTATACTAATTATCAATTTTTAGATGATGATGGTGGAGATTTTTTTGGTGCGACTGGGTAGGTCGTATAATTTAACAGGTGGAAATCCTGTCTAGTAAGATGAACCCCCACCACTAGTAACGAGTCTTGGAACGAAACTGGTAACAGTTAGTTTAAGCGTAGACAGTTAGGTGCCAGGGTTAGTATTGAGCCTCGAAATAATCCGAAATCAGAGTGCAGATGCGGTCAAAAACACAGAATGCAACATTTAATATTATGATAATGGGGATGTAGTATTAAAACTCTGCGGGGTCTGAGACCTAATCATGGTACACAATGATTATACGATGACCAGTGAGAACCTATTTCTTCCTTTAAGTCCAAATGGCAGTGAGTCTATGGTAAAGCAAGAGAGCGAAAGGTATGATATATACAAGTCCTAAAAAAGACGAGATATATTAGAAGAGAAATAGGTAGTCAGATGAACTCATAGTACTGATGATACCATATCAATAAATATGGAGGAAG
>CALVJB010000008.1 GCA_944332025.1 uncultured Bacilli bacterium | reverse complement strand
CTAGTTTAAATATATTATTTGAAGGGTTAAAGTTACACTATAATTTAGTTAGTTTAGTATAGATAATGTTTTAGATAAAATAACAATTAAATAAAAAATAAATTAGTACGGTAGCGACTATCGGAATTTAAGCCTATGGAGAATAGGGGTTACTCTATCTATGAAGTAGGAATCCTTGAAGGTAACGACAAGGTAAAAACAAACTTGTTTGTTTTATTTGTTCTAAAATTTTGTCTTTTACTAATACTTTCATTGCTTTTTTAACCTTAATAAACTATTATTTAAGTAAGGTGAGTGTTTATGAAAAAAGAGAATAAAGTTTTGAAAGGTCTTAGTTATTTTGGTACTTTTGTTATAGTATTTATTATCGCTTTTGTCGCTATTATTATGTTGTGGCCTGGTAATTCTTCTTATGAGAGTCCTAATATTAGAGATGTTGTTATAACTAGTAAAGAGCAAGCAAGGGAAGAGATGGAGAAGTTTCTTTTTGAAAAGTATGGGGAGAAAGTAGAGGTTAGTTTACCGTTTAGATCAGAAAATGGTAATTTTCAAGCTTATGTTTCTAGTCCTTTTAGTTATGTTGTGGAAATAGATGTTGAAACAGGTAAATGTAAAGATGGGAGAGTTAAAAGTATAGTAGAGGATTATTTAAAAGAAAAAATAGATCCACTTATTGATAATGATTGGAATGAATATATAGAAGAATTAGATATTTACTTTGAAAATGATGTTCCTAGTAAAGACTGGTCAGTTGATAGTTATCCCTTAGATATAATAGAAGAAGAGAGAATGGATCTTGGAGTTATTATTGTTGTTAATGAAGAAAGTATTGATAAGAATATGGAAGCTTCTAAAGTTAAACAACTTGTTGATTTAGAACAACTCTATAATTTTAATATAACTTTTGAGATTTATTATGCTAATAACGAAGGATATCAACAAATAGATCAACAATATCAGAATAGTACAGGTGATAAAAAATTATTATTGAGTATTGAAGATAATTATTATAATAAATTAATCGTTAGACATAATTCTAGTAATGAAGAAATAACAGTTGAAGAGATAATAGAAGGTTTTAATAATTAGAGTTTAGGAGGGTAAGATATGAGTAAGTTAATCGTAATTGAAGGAGTTAGTGATGGTGTAGGGAAGACTACTCAAGTTAAAGAGTTGTATAAAAAATTAATTGATTCAGGTAAGGAGGTAGTTTATCATCATTTTCCTAGTTATGGTAGTGTAGGAGCAAGTTTAGTTGAGGAATACTTAAAGGGTAATTTAGGTAAAAGAGAAGGTATAGGACCTTATGCAATTAGTAGTTTCTTTGCTATGGATAGATTTTATGCTTATCATAATGAATTAAAAAAAGCATTGAATGAGGGAAAGATAGTTTTACTAGATAGATATACTACTTCTAATTTAATTTATCAGGGCTCTTTTTTTGAAGATAAAGATGAGTTTTTAGACTATGTAACAGATTATGAATATAATAAACTAGGTCTTAAGAAACCTGATTTAGTTATCTTTTTAAAACTAGATAAATCTATTGCAAAAGAACTTAGAAAAAATAGAGATACCGATGGAGTAGAAGGAGATATTAATGAGAAAGATACTGTTTTTTTAGATAAAGTATATGATAATAGTTTATATGTTGCAGATAAATATGACTTTAAAGTAATAGAATGTAGTAAAGATGGAGTGTTACGTAGTATTGATGATATAAGTAGAGAGGTTTATTCTATAGTAAAGGGCATTATTAATTAGTCTTATTTTAGACTAGTTTTTTCTTTAGTTTTAGCATATAATAAGAGTAGTTTTGGAGGTGATTTGATGACTGATTTAGAAATCGCTCATAGTATAAAACTAAAAGATATTAGTAATATTGCAAGTAAACTTAATCTTTCTTTATATGATATAGAAATGTATGGGAGGGGTAAAGCTAAGATTGTTAAAGATAAGGGAGATAAAAATGGTAAAGTTATCTTGGTAACAGCAATTAATCCTACTCCTTATGGAGAAGGTAAGACTACTGTTAGTATAGGACTTGCAGATGCCTTTAATAAGCTTAATAAAAATGTATGTCTTGCTTTAAGAGAACCTTCTTTAGGACCTGTTTTTGGTATTAAAGGGGGAGCGACTGGTGGAGGTTATAGTCAAGTTGTTCCGATGGAGGATATTAATTTACATTTTACAGGGGATTTTCATGCGATTACTTCTGCTAATAACTTGATTAGTGCGGCTGTTTATAATCATATTGAACAGGGAAATGATTTAGATATTAAAACAGTAACCTTTAATCGTTGTTTAGATGTTAATGATAGAAGTTTAAGAGATGTTAAGTTAGAGTGTAAAAATGGTGAATATATAGATCACTTTAATATAACTTCTGCTAGTGAAGTTATGGCTTTATTTTGTCTTGCTACTGATATAGATGATTTAAAAAATAGATTATCTAAAATAATAGTTGGTTTTAATAGTAAGAACGAACCTGTTTATGTTCATGATTTAAAATTAGAAGGAGCTTTAACTGTTTTGTTAAGTAATGCTTTTAAACCTAATTTGGTACAGACTTTAGAAGGAACGCCTGCTATTATTCATGGGGGACCATTCGCTAATATTGCACATGGCTGTAGTAGTATTACCTCTATAAAACTTGCTAGAAGTCTATCTGATTATGTTATTACTGAAGCAGGTTTTGGTAGTGATTTAGGTTCTGAAAAGTTTCTTGATATAGTATGTCCTACCGCTTCTATTACTCCTGCTACTATTGTTTTAGTTGTGACAGTTCGTGCTTTAAAATATAATGGTGATGGTTCATTAGAAGCTGGTATATGTAATATAGATGCTCATCTTAATCATTTAAAGAATTATAATGTACCTATAGTTGTTTGTCTTAATAAATTTAGTGATGATAGTTTAGAAGATATTAAATATATAAAAGACTATGTTAGTAATTTAGGTTATCCTTGTGAAGTAAGTGATGCTTATAGTAAGGGAGGAGAAGGTGCGATAGATCTTGCTAAAGCAGTTATTGAGTCATGTGATGTGGAAAATAATTTTAAACCGCTTGTTGATAAAAGTGATAGTATAAGAGATAAAATTAGTAAACTTAATAAGCTTGTTTATAACTCTAATTATGTTGAATATAGTGAAGATGCAGAAGAAAAGTTAAAACTTATAGATAAGTTAGGCTTATCTCATCTTCCAATTTGTGTAGCGAAAACACAATATTCGATAAGTGATGATCCTAAACTATTAGGATATCCTAAAGATAATATATTACATGTTAGAGATTTAATTATAAATAGTGGAGCAGGTTTTATTACAGTACTTTCTGGTAAAATATATACAATGCCAGGACTTCCTAAGAAACCTAATTATGAAAATATAGATTTAGTAGATGGAGAGATAAAGGGGTTATTTTAATGAATGATATAAGTATAGAAGATAAGATTAAAGTATTAGAACAACTATATGTTAAAGAAAAAGATGAAGAGAAGAAATTATTAATTTTATATCAGATAAAAAAATATAGGGAGTTATTAGATGTTAAATCAGAATTACAAAGAGAACTTAATTAATAGTATAAATATCTTTTGTAAAAACATTAATTGTTTAGGCTGTGGTGGTACTTATAATTATCAAACATTTACTTGTGAGTTCTGTGGTAGTATTAATGAAGAATTAAAGAAAAGTTATCTTAACATTTTTTCTATAATACCTTATTTAAATAAAGATAATGTAGATAAAGAGATAACCTTATACTTATATAAACTTGTTAACAGTAGTGATATCTTTAATCATGCTTTAGAACAGTTTGATTTAACTAAAGAAACTAATAGTATTATTAAAGAATTAGAGACTAAAGTAGAGTATAATGATTTAGATACTAAACTTTTAGAATGTATTTTTAGTAATGATATCTTCTTAGATATAGATAACGTATTAAGAGATATAATACTTAGAAATGTAATTTTAAGAAAAAATAGTCTTAGTAAAGAATTGATAGAAAAAACAATTAGTCATTTAGTTCTTTCTGATACTAGAAATATTAGTAAAGATAGTAGATTTTATATACGTAATTTAGGAGAGAATGTTGGTGGTCTAGCTTTTCATTATTATGTTTATTTAGATAGAGAAGTAATGGATAATTTTTATGATAAAGGAGATATTTCAATATTTTATGTTTTACCTCATGAGATGATGCATACTTATAGGACATATGTAGAAAGTAAAGGTATAGTTGGTAGTATCTATGATACTCTAGCTTTAAAAGAGAGATTACTTAGAGAATATAATCAAGATATCTATTATAATGATAAAAACTATGTTAAGAATCTTCATGAAATAGAAGCGAATGCTTTTTCTTATCGTGCTGGGACTAATTATTTAAAAAGTTTAGGGTTTGAAATAAGCGAAGAGGCTGTTTTAAATATTTCGGGTGTTATTAATAATGATTTAACAAGATTAGATAATCCTTTAAGAGAAATAGAGGGAAAACTTGTTAATATTAATGAATTATTCGCTAATTTTATAAAAGATAAAAAAGATTTGTTTTATAAGTATCCACAGTTACATTATGAATTTAAAGAAGAAGAGGGACAAGTTATTTATAAAAGTAAAATGGAACTTGTGGATGAGATGACTTTCCAGAATAAAGATGAGAGTTTAGAAGAGATTTATCTTACTTTGATAAAGAATGCTAATGATAGAGAGAGTATTAAAGATAAGAATGATATTTTAAAAAGTTAAAAAGGAGTGATGATTATGTTAAAGATTTATAATACTGATATTACTAGTGGAGAATTTAGTAGAACAGATACTTATGAAGTAGGTAGTTGGGTTAATTTAGTTAATCCTACAGAAGTAGAGATAGATGAAGTAGTTAATGCTCTTGGTATAAAGAAAAACTTTATTATGAGTATAATAGATGATGATGAGAAACCTCGTATTGATGAGGAAGATGGGGTTAAGATGCTTCTTTTAGATGTACCTGTTTATGAGACTAAGAATAATATTAAAACTATTACAACACTTCCTATAGGTATTTTAGTTGTTAGGAATGATTATATTGTTACAGTTTGTTTACAGAAATATAGTATTATTGATGAGTTTACTAAGGGTAAGGTTAAAGAGTTTTATACTTATAAGAAAAGTAGATTTATTATTCAAATGATTTATAAGCTTGCTTTACTTTATTTAAAGATGTTAAGAGAAATAGATAATAAAATAGAGATAGCTGAATCTAATATTTTAAATGCTACTAAGAATCAAGAACTTTTGAATTTACTTTCTATTGAAAATAGTTTGACTTATATTATTACAGCTTTAAAGAGTAATGGAGTTGTTCTTGATAAGATATTAAAGGGTAATGTAATAGAGTTATATGAAGAAGATGAAGATTTACTTGAGGATGCAATTATTGAGAATAATCAAGCGATAGAGATGGCTGATTTATATAGAGGAATTTTATCTAGTACTACTGATACTGTTGCTACTATTATATCTAATAATCTTAATACTATTATGAAGTTTTTAGCAGGTATTACTATTGTATTTTCTATTCCTACAATGGTAGCTTCTTTTATGGGTATGAATGTTACATTTGGTAAGTTTGCTGATAATCCTTATGCCTTTGTTTTATTACTTTTAGTATCACTTCTCTTATCACTTATAGTTGCTCTTATCTTAAAAAAGAAAAATATGTTATAAAAAAACTTCCTTTTTGGGGAAGTTTTAATTAGTTTGAATATTATTTTCATTTTCTGTAGTAGGAGGATTTTTTTCTTCAGATTGTGGTGGAGTTGTATTAGTGCTTTCTCCTATATCAGTAGATAAAGTAGGTTGAGATTCAGTTACTACTATAGTTCCTGTATATATACTATTATTATAAGTGATTGTATATTGATAACTACCTGCTTTGTTTACATTGACTTTGCTAAGATCAATTAACATAGTTGCTTTTACATCATCAGTAAGTGTTTCAATTACATAGTTACTTACATCAGTTGGTAAAGTAGTACCTACATTTATATTTACAGTTTTTAAAGTTATACTTTGTAAAATATTTGTGTTTACTTCTTTTTCTTTTATAACAATGATACCCTGATAAACCTTCTTTTTATATGTAATTGTGTAATTGTAAGTACCAGGTTCAGTAACATTAACACCACTTGTATCAAGCTTTAGATTTGCAAGAACTTCATCTGAAACAGCACTATCTAAATAGTCAATTATCTTGACACTTAAAGGAGTGTTAACTTCAATAGTTAGATTTTTTAATTTTATGTCAACATCAGTTTCTTTACTTACTTGTTTTTGTTCAACTATAACTAGTACTTTTTCATCGACACTATTTGACTGTAATGAATTGTACATTACTCCTGATGATATACAAAGAACTCCAAGTAAAGCAAGAGAACTGACAGTTATAATTCTAATATGCTTATCCATATAATCACCCTTTACTCTTATAAACATTATAATCTAAGATGTGTCTATTTACAAGAAAAAATAGTGATTACTTTACATAATTCACTATTTATTTCTACTTTTATAACCTTGATACCAGTTATTTGCACTATCTTTTATAGAGTTACCTATATCACTAAGACCGTCTTTAAGGCTATCTTTGATATCTTTTATTTTGTTATAATTATCTGTTCCAATAAGGTTTTCAATACTATCTAAAAGATTTGAATAAGCTTCTGCAGTTGCATCTTTGATAGTTCCTAGATCTTCTTTCCAATTAGGATTAATCATATTCATTTTATTTTCAGCTTCTTGAAGCTCATCAATACATTTTGCCTGTGCTTCAGGATTTAAATCAGCAAATTTAGTATCTTTATACTCCTTGTCATAAAATATAAAGTCTATAGCATCTATAAAATATTCATTCCAAAATTCATTGGCAACTTCAATATTTTCTGTATAAATTATATTATCCATTTCCTCATTTTTATCTTCAAAATATTTAACTATTTCGTTATCTTCAGTATTGTTATTTTCTGTTTCTTGTGTATCATTAGCATTTGCTGTATTTTCTTGTTCATTGTTATTTTCTACTTCAGTTGTAACAACGTTTTCTGGCTCAACATTATTTTCCTTACTAGAACAACCTGTTATTACTAGTACAAAAGAAAGTGAACCCATTGCAATTAATCTTTTTAAAGCTTTTTTAAATTCTATATTCTTCATATTGCCTCCATATTACTTATAAAGAGTTTTTACATTACATTTTCCTTTTAAGAAAGGATTATATAGTTTTCTATCAAAATCTTTGTAATGACCGACTTGCTTTAGATATTTATCATCTATATTGTAATCTTCACTAATTTGATATTCTTCATAGTTTAATAATTCACCTATGTTTTTATTTTTATATCTTTTTTTGTGTTTTCTAATAATATAACCATCTTTTCTATAGTAATTAGTTATCTCTTGGTAATTGTTTTCTTCAAATCCTTTTCTGCTTATTGATCCTGTTGTGTTATCTTTTATATAATTATCATGTTCAGAAATAAGCCTAGTTATTATTTCTTTATTATTATGGAAACCATGGAATTCATCATTAGTAT
Organism: uncultured Bacilli bacterium; assembly: GCA_944332025.1. Lineage (GTDB taxonomy): Bacteria > Bacillota_I > Bacilli_A > RF39 > UBA660 > Onthousia. The sequence goes on along the minus strand of CALVJB010000008.1, from coordinate 35,377 downwards.
TAATCTCATGTAGACTTGTTTCTTTGTTCTCATAGATATTTGTTTCAGTTCTTTTATATGTTGTATAGTAATCATTATCAAGTTTTTTATAACTAGCTTCTTCTCTATAATCTTTTCCTTTTAGAATAGAATTAATATTATCTTTGTCTATTGATATATATAATATATGAGTTTCTTTATTACTTGTTAGTTCTAAAACAATAGCATTCTTATCTATTAACTTTACATTTCCATATATTAAAAATACTTTTAGATGTCTTAAGATATAGTCCTTAATTTTTTCATCTTTAGGAATAGTTTGTAAATCTTTGATAATGCCTTCTAGTTCATCTAATTCTTTTGGTTTTAGCTTTTTTTTCTTCTTCCTTTTAATAGTATTAATACTAAGATTAAATTTTTTTATATATTCTTCATTTAAATCTTGGTCAATTAATACTTTCCTTCTTGTCATTAATAAATTATAACTGTTATTCATTTTTCTTTTTCTCCTTTATCATATCTCCTTGATAGAGATCTCTAGTACTCATTATTTTATCAATTTCATTTAAAATTGTAAACTTTTTTGTAAGCCATGTAGGTTCTATTATATCGTCTTTCTTTGGATCTTCTGTTAGACGGTGTATTACTATTTCTTCATTTAAATATTCTAGTTGTTTCACTACTATATTAACATATTCTTCTTTGGTTAGAATATGAAATTTATGTTTTTGATAATATTTTTCTAATGGTGTGTCTTTTAATACTCCTAACATATGTATCTTAATACCATCTATATTTAAATCATTTAGATGTTTAACTGTATCTATCATCATTTCTTCTGTTTCATAAGGTAGTCCATTAATAATATGAGCGACGACATTGATATTTCTTTGTTTTAGTTTTTTTACCATATTATCAAAACTATTAAGAGTTGAGCATCTGTTAATAAGCTTACTTGTTTTTTCATGGATTGTTTGAAGACCTAATTCTACAATAAGAAAAGTTCTTTTATTAATATCTTCTAAATAATCTAAACATTCATCTGTAATAGAATCACTTCTTGTAGCGATGGATAATCCTATACAGTCATTTCTTTCTATAAATGGTTCAAAACATTCTTTTAATCTTTCTATAGGTGCATAAGTATTAGTATTCGCTTGAAAGTAAGCGATAAATTTAGCATTAGGCCACTTTCTTTGCATCATTTCTTTTCCTTTTTCAAACTGTTCATTTAAACTTTCTTTAGGATTACCTGCATAGTCACCACTACCTAGTTTTGAACAGTAGATGCAACCACCAAAACCAACTTTACCATCAATATTAGGACAAGTGAAATTAGCATTTAGACTAACTTTACAGACCTTAGTATTGAATTTCTTTTTATAATAATAAGTTAATGTATGATATCTTTTATTATCATCACTATATTTGAATTTATTTTCCATATTCTACTCCTAATAGTTTTAAGTACTTGGCTAATTTATATTCTTTAGAAAAGACTTTACTTAGTTTTTTTGGATTTTTACCATTTTCTATATGACTTAAGAAAAATAAAATTAAAGTTTTAGAGTTTATTTTAGTAGTTAGAGATTTTATATTTCTTATAGTTTTTTTATCTAAAGCTTCTTCTAATTCTATTTTTTTACTTAAAGCTTTACTAAAACTGTTTAGACTATATATTTTACTTTCATTTAATTTGAAAATTCTACCTAACTGTTCTATTGATGTTAAGAATTTCTTTTCAGTATCATCTAATAAGTTAGTTTTGTTATTAAGATAATATTTAGAAATAGTGTTCTTTTTAAAAGTAAATTTATTACCATCTAACTTTTTAAAAGCTTTTAGGGTATCGTTATAGCCAAATCTAACATTTATTTTTGCGGCTTCTTCATCAAAGTTTAAGAAGAAAGAGATGTTATTTTTAGGTTTTATTAAAATACTATCTATATGTTTACTAGGTCTTTTCTTAAAACCAGGAGATCCTAGATCTACAATTATTAGAAATTCTGCTCCTAGTTTTATAGCAAGTTCAACAGGTAAATTATCATAGTAACCACCATCTATATATTTATCTCCATCTATTTCTTTCATTTTAAAGGCAGGGTAACAGGTAGCAGAGGCCATTAGATAGTCTATTAGTTTATTACTTGGTATTTTTTCTTTAGATAAGATTAAAGGTTTTTTAGTAGTGAAATTATAAGTAATAAGTCCAAAATCTATTTTACTATTATAAAACTTTCTTTTATTGACATTATCTTCAAGAATAGTTTCAATCTTTTTAATATCCATACCACCGTTTTTTATAAAATTACCACCAAATAGTTTAAGGATATCTATTTCTTTATTAGATTTAGGTAACTCGTTAAAAAGATATTCTAGATTTAGTTTGCGCCATATCCTTTTCGCTTTAAAGTAAGAATTTTCACACATTAAAACTCCATTTAAGGCACCAATTGATGTTCCTGTTACAATATCATATTTAATATGTAGTTCTCTTAAGGCTTTCCAAACACCTAATTGATAACTACCTTTGGCTCCACCGCCTGATAAGACAATCGCTGTTTTCATGATAATCACGCCTTTCAAGTGCTTATTATATCATAGTTTAAAAGATTTTAAAACTGTGATATAATTTCTATATAGTAGTAGAGGAAGTGATTATATGCCACAGAAAAGAGTTAAATTAAAGTTAAAAAGTAGTGCTAGGAAACCTTTGATGATAATTGGAGTAATTCTTTTAATTATAATAATTCTTTTAGCTTTTTATTTTAATAGAATAGGAGAACTTAAAAACTTAGGTTATAGTGAGGAAGCAGCGAAGAGTATTATTTTTAAGTTTAAATACTCTTATGTAATGGATATTGGAGAAAATAAAACTTTAAATGCAGCGTTTAGTAGTGATGTTTATAATGAAGATAATCTTGATAATTATGCTAAAATTGATTATGAGAAACAAGAGCATTTAATTAGTAATATAAATAAGTTATTAAAAAAAGGTTATAGTGTTGATGAAGTTAACTTAATTATTTCTAAAGGTGATGATGAGTCTGTTAGTGACTTTGTAAAACGTGATAAGGTTAAATATATAGAAGAGTTTTTATCTGTTGATTATGCTAAACTTGAGAATTTAGATAGATATGTTGCTTATAAAGAAAAGGAAAATGATGATGCAGAGACTACTGTTTTATATGTAAATATGGATTTTGATAAAGAAGATTATGTAGATCCTTTAGTTATAGATGATTTTGATGATTATGTACTTGTTAATAAGCATAGACAACTTAGTAGTAAATATGTTCCTGATGATTTAGTTACTATTGAAGAAGAGTATGTTAAAGCGGATGGAGAGATTGAGATAGAACGTAATGTTGCGAAAGCTTTTTATGATATGGCAGAGGCTGCTAGTAAAGAAGGTCTTGAGTTAATGGTAAGTTCTGGTTATAGAAGTTATGAAGATCAAGAGGAGATTACAAATACATATTTAGAGCTTTATGGACAAAATTATGTTGATAATTATGTAGCGAAACCTGGTTTTTCTGAACATCAGACAGCGATGAGTTTAGATATTGCTAGTAAGTCAGTTAATACTTTTGTTGAAAGTGATGAATATAGTTGGATGATGGATAATGCTTATAAGTATGGATTTATATTGAGATATCCTAGAAGTAAAGAAGATATTACAGGTTATAAATGTGAAGCTTGGCATTATAGATATGTTGGTAAGAAAATTGCTAAATATATAAAAGAGAATAATATTACTTATGATGAGTATTATGTAATGTTTTTAGATGATTAGTGATTGTTAATTAAGAAAAGTTATGTTAATATATAGATAACAAAAGATAAGAAAGAAGGTTAAACTATGGAGAAAATAAATCGTCAATTCTGGGGTAAATTAATTCGTCAATCTTTAAAAACTTCAGGTTTACAATATGTTACCTGGGGGGGGGCAGTTTTTATCCTTAAGCATAAAAGGCAGTTTTACTTGTAGATTAAGTAATATAATTACTTTCTTTCATTATGATATAAGAGCAGGATAGAGATATTCTGTTCTTTTTAGTGTGAGAAAAAATAAATTGAGGAGGAGTAAAAAATGGAAAAGACAAAGAAAGAGATAGTAATAATAGGATTAATACTATTAATGGTAATAGCATTAATAGGAGTGTCATATGCAGCTTTTAGATTTACAGGAGAGGGAACTAAAGTAAATTCAATAACAACAGGATCTATTACGATGACATATGAAGAGACTGATAATACTATTAGTTTAAATGGAGCATTACCGACAACAGATAAAACAGGTAAGACAAGATTAAATCCTGGAGAGTATTTTGATTTTACAGTAAGTAGTAATATATCAGGAGATACTAATATTAATTATGAAATATCTGCAAAAGATGTAACTAGTAGTAGTGCTAATAAAATAGATGGAAGTAATATAAAGTTATATCTAACTAGATTAACAGATGATGGTGAAGAAGAGTTAATGACACCAGAAGTTTATAATGAAGAAGCAAGTGCCAATAACTTTACAGGAAGACCATCAGGAGAGATGAGTTTATATACGAGTAGTATGAATTCTAGCGAGTCTAATAATTATAGACTTAGAATGTGGGTAGATGAAGATTATAATCCTCAAGGAGATGGAGGAGGATTACAATTCTCAGTACAAATAAATGTTTATGGTAAAGATGGAGATAAGATGCCTGTTACAACTGGTCCTGTAAATGAAGTATTGTTGTCTAATATACCTGAAGATAATCAATACAATGATGAGGTAGATACATTTATCACTGGAGAAGATCCAAATAACTACATCTGGTATAGTGGAAAGTTATGGAGAGCAGTATCTGTTAATAATGAAGCGAATACTACTAAATTAGTGACACAATGGAATATAAGTGCAATTCCATATAATGCAAGTAATCAAACTAATTTTGAAGGAAGTTATATGGAAGATTGGCTAAATGATACTAGTGTCGATGGTTTCTTAGGCAATTTAAGAGATTATGAGGACTTTATAGTAACAGATGCAGTATGGGATGCGACACTTGATGCGACTAGTTTAGGAAGTATAACAAGACCTAATGGAACAACAACGGTAACAGCATCTGTAGGATTACTAAATATGTATGAGTATCAATCCAGCAACAATGGCGATACTAATGGCTATTTAAATAATGGACTTATTTGGTGGACTTTAACACCATATAGGTCGTCTTACGTGCGTTACGTGTACGAAGATGGCGATGTGGACTACAGCAATGCTTCGACCAATTCGTACGGTGTCCGGCCATCAATAAATCTAAAATCTAGCGTTCGTATCGTAGATGGTAATGGAACAATAGAAAATCCCTATCGCTTAGAAGGAGATAATGATACTAGTCTATCAGGTACATTACTTTCAAGTAGATATAGTGGTGAGTATGTAAGATTTGGAAATGATGAGAATAATCTATATAGAATAGTAAGTCATGAGACTTCAGGTTTGACTAAGATAACTAGTGCTGAACCCCTAAAAAATTCTGGAACATTTATAACAAGTGCATTTGGAAGTTCAAATAGTGAAGTTAATTATTCAACTAATAGTGTAATTGGTACATTTTTAAATGGGGAATATCTAACAAGTTATGTAGATAGTACATATAGTGATATGATAGAAGATAATACAACTTGGTATCTAGGAACAGTAGGAAGTGGTGCAAGTTATAAACTTGCCAAATATACAGATATCAGTATGTCAGGGTATGCTACAAGTACAGAATCTAAAGTAGGATTACTTCGAATGGGAGAATTAATGGCAGGACAATTTGAAAGATATGCCGTAAAAGGTAGCTATTCAAGTACAGGGTTAACAACTGATTATTGGACCTTAACACCATATATGTCGTCTCGCGTGCGTAGCGTGAGCAGCAATGGCTATGCGAGCTACGACGCTCCGACCTATTCGTGCGGTGTCCGGCCATCCTTAAATCTAAAATCTAGCGTGGAGATAACATCAGGAACAGGTACTAAATCTGATCCGTTTGAGCTTGCCCTTCAATAATAATTATTTATATAAATTTTGAGTTATAGATAATATGTTTATAACTCTTTTATTTTGTCTTTTCATCTTTTTGTATTTGTGTTAAAATTAAAGAGTAAAAGAGGATTGAAAGGAGTTATGTCTATGTATCCACTAGGTAAACAGTTTGAAGTTGATTATAGTAAAACTAAAAGTAATGATAAATGTATATATAAAGGTAATCATTATCGTATTTCTGTTCTTTCTGAGAGATTAGTTAGACTTGAATATAGTCCTAGTGGTAAATTTGTTGATGCTCCTAGTCAATTTGTTATGAATCGAGCGTTTCCTTTTCCTGAATATCAGGTTAAACAAGATGCTAAGACTTTGGAAATTACTACTAAATATTTTAGATTAATATATACTAAAGAAGCTCATTTTTCTGGTACTAAAGTAGATCCTATGAAGAATTTAAAAATTTCTTTATTTATGGGAAATGGAGAGAATGAGAGAGATTGGTATTATGGTCATCCTGAAGTACGTAATTTAGGTGGTAATATGATTAGTGAAGATGTAAATACCCCTAAATATTTACGTAGAGGTTTATATTCTCTTGAAGGCTTCGCTAGTTTTGATGATAGTAATAGTCTTTTATTTAATCCTGATGGTACTTTAGAAAATAGAGAGAAAGGTAGTCTTGATATATATGTATTTATGTATAAAGATGATTTCTCTTTAGCGATGAAAGATTATTTTCGTCTTACTGGTAATCCTGAACTTATACCAAGATATGCTTTAGGTAATTGGTGGAGTCGTAATACTACTTATAGTGAAGAGAGTCTTAAAGAAGTTGTTACTGATTTTGAAAGACGTAATGTACCTTTAGCAGTCTTCTTATTAGATAAAGATTGGCATTATAGAGATATAGGTAATGCTAAAGGGTTACATACTGGTTTTACTTTTAATAAAGATTTATTTCCTAATCCAAGTGAGATATCTAAGTTTTTACATGGACATAATATTAGATTTGGTCTACTTATAGATCCTAGTGAAGGACTTTATCCTCATGAGACTTATTATTCTCAAGCTTGTTCTTATCTTGGTATTAATGGGAATAAAATTATTACTTTTGATCCTTTGAATCCTAAACTATTAGATGTTTATTTTAAACTATTTTTACATCCACTAGAATCTTTAGGTGTTGACTTTTTCTGGCATGATTATAAGGGAGATAATAATGTTTTAAAGCTTCTTGCTTATAACCATTTTAACTATAAAGATATAGGTAGGAATCCTGCTAAAAGAAGTATTATGTTAAGTCGTAATGGTATATTTGCAGCTCATAGATATCCTGTTCTTTATGCTGGAGAGACTGAAGTTTCTTGGGATGGACTTAAAGAAATATCTTCTAGTATGATGGCTGCTGCTAATATTGGAGTATCATTCTGGAGTCATGATGTAGGTGGAAACCACGGTGGTATAGAGATGAGTGAACTATATATTAGATATGTAGAACTTGGTGTTTTTAGTCCTATTTTAAGATTTCATGCGGCGAGGGGTAATTATTATAAAAGAGAGCCTTGGAGATGGGATATTAAAACAGAGACTATTGTTAATGATTATTTACGTTTAAGACATAGATTAATTCCATATCTATATACAGAGAGTTATAGATATTATAAAGAAGCGAAGATGTTAATAGAACCTTTCTATTATAAATATAAATGGGTTATAGATGATAATAACTATAAATATCAATATTTTTTAGGAAGTGGGTTTCTTGTTTGTCCTATATTAACTAGAAAAGATACAGTAATGAATAGGACAATACATCGCTTTTATATACCTGAAGGTGTTTGGTATGACTTTAAAACTGGTAAGAAGTTTCCTGGTGATAAGAAATATGTATCATTCTATAAAGAAGAAGATTATCCTGTTTTTGCAAAAGCTGGTTCTGTTATACCATTATCGAATAGAAGTGATGTTAATAATGTAGGACTTCCTTTAGATATGGAAATTCATATATTTCCTGGAGTATCTAATACATATACTCTTTATGAAGATGATGGACTTACTTCATTATATAAAGATGGTTATTATTTAAAGACAGATATAGATTATAATTATATGCAAAATAACTATACAGTTATTATTAGATCAGTAGAAGGTAAAAGTGGTATTGCTCCTATTAGACGTAATTATAAATTTAGATTTAGAAATACAAAGAAAGCTGATTCTGTTACTGCACATTATAATGATCAGGAAATTAAAATAGAAGCAATGTATATAGAGGAAAACGACTTTGTAGTTGAAGTTAATAATGTTAATACTATTGGTCAGTTAACTATAAATTGTAAAGGTAAAGATATTGAGATTGATGCTGTTAGACTTATTAATGAAGATATAGATAGTATTTTAATGGATTTACAGATTAGTACTTATTTAAAAGAGAAGATTGCTAATATTACATTTAGTGATATGACTATTAAGAAAAAGAGAATTGCTATTCGTAAACTTAGAAAAGAAGGATTGTCTCATGAACATATGAAATTATTCTTAAAACTTATGGAATATATAGAAAGTGTATAATAAATAATAAAAATTCACAGTCTTGTGAATTTTTATTTATGCTTTGATTCAGTTGTTGTTTCATAAGAAGAAGTATCAGGACTATATATTGTGTTAATATCTGCTATTAATTTTGAGGCTGTTTCTCTTGTTATTTCTCCTTTTATTACTTTTTCTTTTAACTTGTTTAAAAGATTTTCTTTATCTTTGTGTAATTCTTCTTCTGTTTTAGGCTCTGCAGTTAAATGTGATTTAGTTGCATCAGAAGAAAGTACACCACCAGTTATATTTAATTTAGTTGGTCTTGTATTTAGTTGATGTTCAATACTAATAGATGAACTTTGAATATTTTTTTCTAATTCTTCTTGTTTTTGATATGTTTCGTGTAATTCTTCTTCTCTTTTCTTTAGAGCTTCTAGTCTTTCATATCCCTTTTCAACTACATTTTCTATTTCTTTGGTACTTAATGTATTATTTCCTTCTTTCCATTTTGTAATAAAGTCATTTATTTTATTTTCTAAGCTGGCTCTTTCATTAAATGCTTTATTATATTCTTGATATAATTTGTCGCTTGTCATTGTAACGCCTTCTTTCTATTTATATATTATCATATTATTTGTGTTTTGAATATTACTATGTGTAGCCATTGTATATATTTTAGTAGTACCTTCACTTTTTGTAATTGAATGTGTATCTAAGGAAATAACATCAAAAGAGGAGTTTTGATAACATTCAAATTCAGCTTTTATATTTTTCTTAGATTCATTATTCATACATAATCTGTTTTCTTTTGCTATTAGAGAATTTAAAAGATACTCATTTATATAGTATAAAAATATGCTTTCTATATTATCTTCATTTAAAGTAATTTCACTAATTGATGTAGCATATAGACTATATAATGTTTTATAGAATTCTAATATTTTAATATATTCATAATTATCTTCGGAATGTTTTTCTAATTCATTATTTCTCTTTTTATATAATTTTGTTAATTTGTTTATAAGAGTATAACCTATACATAATTCACTAAAAGTTAAGTTAGCGGTTTGGTTGGTTGAGAATTTTTGGTTATTTGGTTTTTCTATCTTTTTATATAAAGCTTCAATTGTACCACTTAGACCTCTATTGTAATCAAATACATAATCTTTTATATTGTTTCCTTTACTTAATATTATTTTTTGGTCTCTTTTTATTAATTGTTTTGATTTTTCATAATTAATTTTGTATTTTTTAGTTAGTCTTTTTATTAAGATATTATCAAGATCACTTTGATAATTATTGGCATGTAAAATAAGTTCAGATGTTGGTATTAATTTCATATTTTTAATTCTTTTTTCAACCATAAAATCCCCTCTTTTAATAAAGTTACTAAATTATATCATATTTTTATTGATTAGTCAAAATTCTTTCTTTATCTTTTTTTCTGTGATAAAATGTAATTAGACAAGACGGAGGTGGTTTAGTTGAAGGCTATGGTAACAGGGGCAAGTAGTGGTATTGGTCGTGATATTGCTCTTAATCTTGCTAAATTAGATTATGATTTAATACTTGTTGGTAGAGATAGAGAAGCTTTAGAGAGTGTTAAATCTACTATTAATGGTAAAGTTAAAGTTAAGATAGTTGTAGTAGACCTTAGTAATTTACAAAAAGTTAAAGAAGTTTATGTCTTAACTAAAAATGATGATATTGATATTCTTGTTAATAATGCAGGTTTTGGAGTGTTTGGAGAGTTTTATGATATAGACATTAATACTGAACTTAATATGTTAGATGTTAATATTAGAGCACTTGATATGTTATGTAAGTTTTATTTAAAAGATATGATAAAAAAAGATAAAGGTATTATTCTTAATGTTTCTTCAAGCGCAGCTTTTATGTCAGGACCTTTAATGAGTAGTTATTATGCATCTAAGAGTTATGTTTATCGTCTTAGTTTAGCGATTAATGAAGAGTTAAGAAGACATAAGAGTAAAGTTACTATTTCTGTTTTATGTCCAGGACCAGTTGATACTAACTTCAATAATAGAGCAGGTGTAGAGTTTGGTGTTAAAGCTTTAAGTAGTAGTTATGTGGCAAGATATGCAGTGGAGAAGATGCTTAGTGGTAAGACTATAATTATTCCAGGTTTTAAGATGAAGTTTGTTAAGTTTATTGTTAGATTTTTACCTGATAAGTTTGTTACCCATATTAACTATAATATTCAAAAAAAGAAGGGAAAATAAGATGAGTAGTTTGGTTTCGGTTGATAACTTAATGTTAGGTCCCTTTACTAAGTTTAGTATAGAGATACCTTTAAACTCATTAGTATTTGTTACAGGCTCTAATAATAGTGGAAAGAGTTTATTACTTAAAGTACTTGCAGGTATAGTTAATATTAAAAATAAAATTACTTATGATAAAGAGATAATAAAAAGTGATAATGATATTTCTTATATTTCTACTTTAACCTTTAACTATGCTACTGTCCTAAAAAATATTAGATATCCATTGGAAAGATTAGGATATGAGGATGATAAGATTAATGTATTAGTTAGGGATATTGCTAAAGACTTAAAGATTACTAATTTACTTAATAAAAATATTAAAGATTTAAATGAATATGAGAAACTTAGAGTCTTTTTAGCATCTAAAGTTATTTATAATCCTAAACTATTATTATTAGATGATCCATGTCTTTTTTTGTCTCCTTTAGAAAAAGAAGAGTTTATGGGCTTTTTAGAACAGTTGAGGACAAGAGGTATTACTATAGTAGTTTCTAGTTCTTCTTTGGATGAAGTAGTTTATACTATTAATAGTATTATTTATGTACTTGATAAAGGTATGATTGTTAGTAATGGTGATATGTTAGAAGTATTAAGTGATGATAGTCTATTAAATAAAATTGGTCTAGAACTTCCTTTTATGGTAGATTTATCTGTTAAATTAGAGTATTATAATCTTACCGACAAAATTAATTTGAGTCCTTTAGGGATGGTGGAGCATTTATGGAAATAAAGTTTTCTCATGTTAATAGTAAAATTTTTTCTGATTTATCCTTTGTTATACCTAAAGGAGAGATTACTGGTATATATGGAGAGAATGGGGATAAATTACTTAGATTAATATCTTTAGAAGATGATAGTAAGGGTATTATTTACTTTAATAAAATTAGAAAGTTAAGACGTAATTACTATTTATTTAGTAAGACAATTGAACTTGTAGAGAAGAGATTTGCTAATTTGTTTGATATAGATAATATTTATGAATATTTTAGAGAGTATATTAGATATAGAAAACTTGAAGTAGATGATATTGATAAAAAAATAAAAGATTCTTTAAGAATAGTAGGACTTAAAGTAGATATCTTAGATAGACGTATTTCTACTTTGACAGGGAGTGAGTTAAAACTTTTGCAGTTTGCTTTAGCATTTCTAACAAATCCTAAAGTAATACTATTAGATGAGCCTTTTAGAGGACTTGATTTGAATGTGAGAAAGAAACTTGTTAGAATTATTAATAGACTTAAAGATAAATTTGCTAAGACTATAGTTATTTATAGTAATAATCCTAATTACTTATATCAATATACTGATTATTTAATAGTACTTAGCAATAATACAGTGTTAGTAGAAGGTAATTGTAGTGATATTTTCTTTGATAATAAATATAATATTAAAAGACCTGATATAGTCTCCTTTATATTATTAGTTAAAGAGAAAAAGAATGTTAAGTTACCTAGACGGAAAAGCGTTATGGACCTTATTAAAGATATATATTGGAATGTGAAGTGATATTATGAGATTTTTGATTAGATTTAGTTATGATGGTACTAATTTTAAGGGGTATCAGAAACAAGAGGGGTATAGGACTATACAAGGTGAGTTGGAGAGTGCTCTTTATAAGATTAATAATAATACTAAAGTTAAGATAGTAGCGGCAGGTAGAACTGATAAAGGGGTACATGCAATTGATCAGGTGGCTCATTTAGATTTAGATGTTGATATTACTCCTTATAAGTTAAAAAGAGCATTGAATAGTTATTTGAGTGATGAGATACATATAAATAGAGCGATGGAAGTTCCTGATGATTACTTTGTTAGGTATCATGTCTTAAGAAAAGAGTATCATTATTATATAAATATGAAAGAGTTTAATCCTATGATGAGAAATTATATTTATCAACATGGACATCTTCTTAATGTTAGTAGAATGAGAAAGGCAATACACTTTTTTGAAGGTGAACATGACTTTAGAGCGTTTGTTACTGAGAATAATGTTAAAGAAAATTGTGTTAGGACTATATATGAAGCATCTATTACAAGAAAGAATGACGTTTTAGATATTAAGTTTGTTGGTAGTGGTTTTTTAAGATATCAAGTTAGAAATATGGTTGGTGCTTTACTTAAAGTTGGTACTGGTAAGATAGAGCCTTATGAAGTTAAAAGAATACTTGAAAGTAAAGTAAGAGGTAAGAATGGGGCGACAGCGAGGCCATGTGGACTTTATCTAGTTAAAACTACTTTGGAGAGTGACATATGATAGGAATATTAGATTCTGGAATTGGTGGTGTTACTGTTTTAAGAGAGATTTTAAAGCAGAATATTCATGCTAAATTCATATACTACTCAGATTCTAAAAATAATCCTTATGGTGATAAGAGTGAGGATGAAGTTTATAGTATTGTTAAGACAATAGTTGATTATCTTTTAGATAAGGGGTGTGTTGCTATTGTTCTTGCTTGTAATACTGCTTCTGCTATTTGTGTTAAGAGATTAAGAGAAGAATATCCTGATACCTTATTTATTGCGATTGAGCCTGCTTATAAAATGGTACATGATTATAATCCTAATGGTAAGACTTTAGTTATGGCTACGGAAGGGACAATAAATAGTGAGAAGTTTCTTACCTTATTTAATAAATATGATAATCATAAGACAATACTTCTTCCTTGTAAGGGACTTGCAGAACTTATAGAAGAAGGTAATGAAGTAAAAATAGATCGATATTTAGATGATAATCTTAGTAAATATAAAGATATAGATATAGATAACGTTGTTTTAGGTTGTACCCATTATCCTTTAATTAAGAAAAATATTAGAAGAGTTTTAGGAGATGTTAAGTTTTTTGATGGTTCTTTAGGTGTTAGTAAAGAGTTAGTTAGACAGTTAGAACTTAGGGGTATTACTTTTGATAATAAGAGTTATAGTGTAGAGTTTATTGATTCTAGTGGTAATGTTAGTAAAGAAAATAGATTTAAGGAATTGATGAGTAGTGATGAGTAATTTTGATGAGAAAGTTTTAATTAGTTTTTTCATAATAATGAAATTTTAAAAAAAGAAACGAAAAATGTATTGACGAACATATATTTTGTATAGTATATTTAATTTATAGTTATTAAAAAATAACTCTGAGTACGGTAGCGACTATCGGAATTTAAGCCTATGGAGAATGGAGGTTACTCTATCTGTGAAATAGGAATCCTTGGAGGTAACGACAAGGTAAAAGCACTTTTTGCTTTAGTTGTTCTATAGTTTAATTAGATTTTTTGATGAAATCTAAAAGTAGAAATATAACTACTATAAGAGACTTAGTGGATGGTGTAAACTAAGATAGTTATATTTTGAAATTACATAGATGGAGAAAAAACGTGACTTAAGCGTTAATTAGGTAGAGTGCATAGTTTCTATGAAATAAGGTGGTACCACGGGTTTGTCTCGTCCTTAGTTTATGGGAACTTTTTATTTTGTAGGAGTGGTAGTATGAGTTTAAGCGAATTATATAGTGAAGAAGTTAATCAGTATAGAAAAACTGGTGAATTACAAGTTGAGCCTAGTCAGGTTTTAACAATGTTACTCTTGGATAAGAAAGATGATTTTTTTCCTACTGATGTAAATATTGAGCATTTTTATCATGATTATAAAAATGAAATAAATGCTGATGCTTTGAAAGTAGAAGAAGATTTTGATTTGGAGGCTCCACAAGATGCTCTTCAATTTTGGAAAACTTATGGTAGTGCCATAGAAGTGTTATTTGATGGGATTACTCAGATGTCACTTATGAGTGGAGAAGATGTTTACCAATATTGCTATGGTGAAGTTGAAAGTAAAAATAAAGTAAAAAAATTAGGAGGGATAAAATGACATTATTTGAAGAATTAAAATGGAGAGGACTAATTAAAGATATATCTAGTCCTGAACTTGTTGATAAACTTAATAAAGGAGGTCTTACTTTTTATATTGGAACTGATCCAACTGCTGATAGTTTGCATATTGGACATTTTTCATCGTTCTTAATTGCAAGACGTTTGAAAGAAGCAGGACATCATCCAATACTTTTAGTAGGTGGTGCGACTGGTCTTATTGGGGACCCTCGTCCTACTAGTGAAAGACCTATGATTAGTAAAGAAGAGTTAAATCATAATTTTCTTTGCTTAAAAGAACAAGCGGAAAAGATATTTGCAAGAGGAGATAATGACTTTAGAGTAGTTAATAACTTTGATTGGATTAAAGATATTAATGTAATAGATTTCTTAAGAGATTATGGTAAGTACTTTAATATCAACTATATGCTTGATAAAGATATTGTA
This sequence comes from uncultured Bacilli bacterium, assembly GCA_944332025.1. GTDB lineage: Bacteria > Bacillota_I > Bacilli_A > RF39 > UBA660 > Onthousia. Next base: position 20,258 of record CALVJB010000008.1, on the reverse strand, counting down.
AGAAGAAGACTTGATTCTGGTATTACTTATGCAGAGTTTTCTTATATGATATTACAAGCTTTAGACTATTTACATCTTAATAGTGAGTTTGACTGTACATTACAAGTCGCTGGACAAGATCAATGGGGTAATATTACTGCAGGTATTGATTTGATTCGTAAAAAGACTGGTAAAGAAGTATATGCTTTTACAATGCCTCTTTTAACTAAAGCGGATGGTACTAAGTTTGGTAAGAGTGAAGGAGGAGCGATTTGGTTAGATAGAGAAAAGACTACTCCTTATGAGATGTATCAATTTTTAATTAATGCAGAAGATACTAAAGTAATAGATTATTTGAAATTCTTAACATTTTTAAGTAAAGAAGAAATAGAGAAAATAGAGAAAGAACAGTTAGAGGCACCTGAAAGACGTATTGCTCATAAAGCATTAGCAAGAGAAGTTATTACTTTTATACATGGAGAGGATGCTTATAATGAGGCTTTAAATATTAGTGAAGCATTATTTAGTGGTAATATTAAGAACCTTACTAGTAAAGAGATAGAAATGGCTTTTAAAGGGTTAGATAAACTTATTATAGATAAAGATATGAATATAGTAGATTTTCTTGTAGAATATAATATCTGTAGTAGTAAAAGAGAGTCTCGTGAGTTTGTTAATAATAATAGTATTAGTATTAATGGAGAGAAGATTAATGACTTAGAGTTTACTATAGATAGATCTATTGCTATAGATAATAAATATGTAGTAGTAAGACGTGGTAAGAAGAAATACTTTATCGTATGTTTTGGAGGTAGTAATGAAGAAGAATAAGAAGGAATTAAAAAATGATCAGAAAAGAATTGTTAAATGGCTAAAAGTTATTATTTTCTTATGTATTGCAATTATTGTTGTAGAACTTGGATATATTGGTCTTTCCTATTATAATAGAACTAGGTCTATTGTTTATACTGATACTTTAAATAGCTTTAAAGAGACAGATGATGGTTATTTAGTTGTTGGTAATAGTGATTTTAAGAAGAGTAAGTTTAATGATTATGAAAAAGATGATAATAAAGCTAAGTTTGCTAAATATAATGATGACTTTGAAGTAGAGTTTGAGAGTGCTTATACTAAAGGTTATGCTTCATACTTTAGTGATGTTATAGAATATAGTGATGGTTTTATTGCTGTAGGTGGTGCTCAGTATGATGAACAACAAGTTAGTGATAATGCTACTGATGGCTTAATTGTATTATATGATAAAGAAGGAAATCAAAAGGATAGTAAAAGATTACAAATAGCAGGGGATACAACTTTTAATAAAGTATTACTTTTAGATGATGGCTTTCTTGTTATTGGACAAAGTATTTTACAAAACATGGTTATTGGTAATAATCCAAATGGTGGGGCTTTAATAGTTAAATATGATTTTGATCTTAATGAAGTATGGAAAGCTAATTATGGTGGTAGTAAATCAGGTAATTTTAATGATGCTGTTATTGATGGAGATTATATCTATTTAGTTGGTAAAGATGCTACTCGTTATGGTTTAATTGCTAAATATACATTAGATGGAGAAAGAGTATATGCTAAAAGTTATGAATATACTGATACTGTTGGTTTTAGTTCTATTGTAAAAGTTGGAGATGAATTATTTGTAGCAGGCTCTAAAACTATTAATATTGATGCTAAAGATGCCGATAAAGTTACTGAAGGATTAATCGTTAAGTATGATAGTGATGGTAATGTTATTGATGAAATTACGTATAAGAAAAATAATAATGCTAGATTTAATAAAATTGTTTATGATGGTGATGATTTAGTTGTTGTTGGTCATACTTATAAAATAGATGAAGAGAAGTCTACTGATACATATAATTATTTGGATTATCGTGGTATCATTGTTAAATATAATAGGAATTTAGGAAGAATTACTGATAATAAAGAAAATGGTGAAGGTGTTGATTACTTTAGTGATGTTATAGTTACTAGTGATGGTTACTTAGTAGGGGGAGCATCTTCATCACGTGAACTTGGTAGTAATAATAAAGATTATCGTACTTATTTCCTAAAATATAATAAAGATTTAGAGAGACAGTGGTATAAGTAATGATTTATGTAGTTAAGAGTTTTAGAGAAGACAAAGATACTAGTGGTAATAATAATCCTCCTTTATCAGAAGAGGGAGTAGAGTTTGGTAAGAAATTAAAATTAAGAAATAATGCAATTAAGTTTGATATGTGTTATACATCATTTAAGTTAAAAGATTTTGGAAGTGCTCTTATTCTTGTAGGAGATAAATTAATAGTAAGGAGAACTCATAGTTTAGATAATAATGAAAAGGAAGAGATAATCAATTTTATTAAATCTCTTCCACAAGATAAATCAATTTTAGTAGTTGCTAGCGATGAAGTTATTTCTGTTATTAAAGATAATTTTAATTGTATAGAGTTAAAGTAAATATATTTAATGTGAGGTGTTCGGTAATGAAATATAAGAGTATTAGTTTAAATGGTAACAAAGATTATCAGTATAGTTTAGTTAAATATGAAGATAAATATAAACATATTTTGGATTCTATGGAAGGAATTGATACTAATTTAATTGATTCTGTTATAGCATGTCCTGTGATTTATAGTATAAATAGTGATCATCAGGCTTATATGATTGTTAAAGATGATGATATAGGTGTTGGTGCTACTTATATTGGTACTAGTACTGATGAAAAGGACTTAGAGGTAAAATTACAATTAGATGAAAGTAAATTTGCTAATGAAACAGAAATGTATATGCTTATTAATCAGTTAGTAGATTCTTTAGGACTTTATTGTTATGAAAGAAAAAATATTTGTATTGAATTACTAAATAAAATAGATTTATCTAAATATAATTGTCTTAAATATAACAGGGAGTATCTGTTGCCAAATATTTTTACTTATGTTTGTAGTAATAACAAGTACAATAAAACTATACCTTTATTATTAAAAGAAATTAAAAGTTGTGAGGATACTTTAGTTTCTTGGAAACAGACTTGGTGGCAAGAGATTCAACATAGAACTTCAGATGATTTTCATCTTTTATTTGATAATGATTATATCGAAAAGTCAGATGAAATGTTTAGTAAAGCTTCATCTTTTAGCTTGGTTGATTATACTCTAGATAGAAATGTTACTTTTGATATAGATGGAAATGTTAGTTTTTCTAAAAAAATAAAGAAAAATGATTCTATGTGTGAGTTTACTTATAATGTGAGAAAAGATGGTTTTAATGTTAATACTTTTGGTTTTTTACTTGAAGATGATCAAACTCGTACTAAAATAATAACTCCTAATGAAGAGTTAATTAAATCTAAAGAAAAAGGTACTAAAAAAATAATTTATAAGAGTGATATTGTCGATAAATCTTCTATTTATTTAGAGGTTAGACTTGATGATAATGATGATATTGATAAATGTTATATTGATTTTAGGACCCATAGAAACAATGGTAAGATTAATGGTATGTACCTTATAAGGATTAATAATAGAGATAAAAACTTTTCTTTTAGTTATAGAAGTAGAAAAGGTGATATTTATAAGTATATTGATAATATTTATTATGATGATGAAAGACTTTCTATGGATACTTTAAAAAATAGAATTGAGTTTTTTATTGATGTTATTAATAAGTGTTATAGAAATGGTAGAGGAGCGATTTCTTCTGATATTGATATTAGAGATTTAGTTAATACTAGAAAAATTGAAAAAGATGTAATTAATTTTATGAAACAGATAAAGAGTGAGATACCTTTACCTTATTTACAAGAACAAATAGATAAATTTATTTTAGAATATAGTAAGTCTAAGAATGGAAACAAAGTAAAAAACTGCAGTGATGCAGTTTTTTTATCTATAAGGAAATTGCGTTTTTTTGGATAAAAATCGAATTTATGTATTGACGAACGTATATTTTATGCAGTACACTTAAGTTACAAGAAAGAGGGTTCGTATTATGGAAATATATAGAGCATATAAGTTTAGATTATATCCAAATGAAGAACAAAAGATATTAATACATAAGACTTTTGGATGTAGTCGTTTTGTTTATAACTATTATCTAAATTATCAAAAAGACAAAGGAATACAAAAAGCATTTAATTTATGTAAAGATTTAAAAGAATTAGAATGTCAATATGAATTTCTTAAAGAAGTAGATTCATGCGCTTTAAGGTGCTCTATATTTGATTTAGAAGACGGTTTTAATAACTTCTTTGCTAAGAGAAGTGGATATCCAAATTTCAAGAGTAAGTTTGCAAGACAGTCTTATAGAACTAGTTGTATAAGAAGTAATTATAAAGGTAAAGAGTATAGTAATATAGAAGTAGATTTACTAACTAGATTTATAAAATTACCTAAATTAGGTAAAGTAAAAATAAGAGGATTTAGGGATAAAGATAAAATAGAAGGTAAGATAGTAAATGCTACTATTTCAAGAGAATCAACAAATAAGTATTATGTTAGTGTATTAGTAGAAGAAGATTTGTTAGGAGAAAAAGTAACACCTACCACTATAGTAGGAATAGATTTAGGAATAAAAGATTTAGTAGTAACAAGTGATGGTATTAAATATGGTAATGAGAAAGTATTAACAAAATATGAAAAAAGATTAAAAAGATTACAAAGGAAATTATCAAGACAAGTTAAAGGTAGTAAGAATTATTTAAAGACAAAAGAAAAGATAGCAAGGTTAAATGCTAAGATAAAGAATTATAGAAAACATTATTTAAATAATATAGCGAACGAAATAGTAAATGAGCACGATATTATTGTAACAGAGAGTTTATTAGTAAAAGATATGTTTAAAGAAAAGAAAAAAGTATTTAATAAAAGTCTATCAGATGCAAGTTTAAGTAAATTATGTTCTCTAACAGAATGGAAAAGTAAGATAAAAGGCAAGTATTATTATAAGATAAGTACTTATTATCCAAGTAGTCAAATATGTAGCCATTGTGGTTATAAGAATAATGAAATAAAAGATTTAAGTATAAGAGAGTATGATTGCCCAGAATGTGGAACTCATAATGATAGAGATATAAATGCTAGTTTAAATATAATGTTTGAAGGATTAAAGTTACACTATAATTTAGTTAGTTTAGTATAGATAATGTTTTAGATGAAATAACAATTAAATAACAAAATCAAATTAGTACGGTAGCGACTATCGGAATTTAAGCCTATGGAGAATAAGGGATACCTTATCTGTGAAGTAGGAAACATTGGAGGTAACGACAAGGGCGAAATAAAATTTATTTTATTTCTTATGTTCAAAACAAAAGAATCAAGAACTTGTTCAGTCATTGATTCTTTTATTTCCTATTTATTATAGAATTCAACGATTAGTGACTCATTGATATCCATGTTAAGTTCATTTCTTTCAGGATATCTTACATAAGTACCTTCTTTTTTGTTTTCATCGAAAGTTACATATTCCACACGTTTGTTAACTTTTTCTAAAGCTTCATTAGCAGCTTTGTGATCTTTAGAGTTTTCTTTTAATGCTATAACACTTCCTGGTTTAACTCTGTATGATGGGATATCTACTTTTTTACCATTTACAGTAATATGTCCATGGTTTACAAGTTGTCTTGCTCCACGACGAGTAGTTGCAAATCCCATACGATATACTAAGTTATCTAGACGAGACTCTAATAAAATTAAGAAGTTAGTACCATGTACACCTGGCATTTTAGCAGCTTCATCAAAAGTCTTTCTAAATTGCTTTTCATTAACTTCATACATGAAACGTAATTTTTGTTTTTCTTTTAATTGGTTACCATAATCACTTGGTTTACCATGTCTTGCATTTCCGTGTTGTCCTGGTCCATAAGGTCTTTTAGCAAGTTCTTTTCCTGTTTCACTTAAAGAAAAACCAACACGTCTTGATCTTTTGTAACTTGGTCCTGTATATCTTGCCATAATTTTTCTCCTTTCCTTATATTTGCACTTTCTTGATTGTTGCTTTCACCATTTATTCAGGGAGTAATTTTTTCGCTTTACAGCACAAAAGCTACTCAGTTTAAAAAAACACATTGAATAAAGTAAAGCATTGCTGTTCAAGTAAATTGCTCTAATATCATATTATGAAATTTTCTTTTTGTCAAGTTTTAGGTAGCAAAAAAATATAGTTTATGATATGATGTTATAGTAGAGGTGATAGTAATGGGACATACGTTATTATATATAATTAGTGCTATTATTGTTGTTTTAATATTAGTAGTCCTTATTATTACTATTTTAAAAAGGAAACAAAAGAGATATTATCAAGATATATATGATAGTTTAGAGCGAGAAAAAAACTTAATTGGAAGTACTCCTGTACTTTTAGAGCTTTCTAAGTTAGAGCCAATTATCAAGAATGAGAAAATGGAAGAGAAGTATCAAAAGTGGGAAGAGAGATTTGATACGATTAAAAATGAAGATATTCCTAAGATAGATGATATGCTTATAGAATTAGATACTCTTTTAGATAAGAAAGAATATAAGACTGCTAAATTTAGAATTGCAAAATGTGAAATTGAAGTTTATAAAGTTAGAGAACAAGCTGATGATTTACTTGATCAGATAAAAGAGATTACTTTAAGTGAAGAGAAGTATCGTAGTATTATTAGTAAACTTAAAACTAAGTATAGAGCTTTAAATAAAGAATATAATGAACATAAGAATCTTTATGAAGAGATGGCGGAAGCGATAGAGTTACAACTTGAAAATATTGAGAAAAGATTTTTAGAGTTTGAAAAAGCAATGGATGATAATATGTATAGTGAAGTAGTACATATTGTAAAAGCTTTGGATACGATGATAGAACATATGGAAATAGTAGTATCAGAAGTTCCTGATCTAATGCTTATGTGTAAACAGTTGATTCCTAAGAGAGTTAAAGAGATAGAAGATACTTCTAAAGATATGATAGAAAAAGGTTATCCTATTGAATATTTAAATCTTGATTATAACTTAGAAGAGTCTCGTAAGAATGTAGGAGTTATTTTAGATAGAATTAAGGTCTTGAATCTAGAAGATTGTATGTTTGAACTTAAGACTATTCTTGATTATTTAGATAGTATTTTTGTTGATTTTGAGAAAGAAAGACTTTCAAGAAAAGTATATGATGAAGGTATTAGAGATTTTGGTAAGAAATTAAAGAAGACTGATAAAATAGTTAGTGATATTTATGACCAGTTAGATGATATTAAGAATATGTATGACCTTAATGAAGAGGATGTTAAGATTATTAATGAAGTTAATAAAGATTTAACCTCTATTAAAGACGAATATAAAAATCTTTTAGGTAGAGTTAAGAATAAAGTAACTCCTTATTCATTAGTTACTAAAGAAGTTGATGAACTTACTTTAAAGCTTAAACAGACTGAATCAACTTTAGATGTAGCTTTGAAGAGTTTAGGTAATATGTATGAAGATGAGCAAAGAGCTAGAGAACAGTTAGGTGAGATAGATAAACTATTAAGAGAATGTAAAGAAAAGATGAGAGAGTTTAAACTACCTATAATTAGTGATAACTATTTTGTTGAACTTAATGAAGCGAATGAAGCGATAGAAGAAGTAGTTAAAGAATTATCGCGTAAACCTATTGTTATTAAGACTCTTAATACGAGAGTAGATACAGCGAGAGACTTAGTTTTAAAACTTTATAATACAACATTAAATATGATTAATAAAGCTAAGTTAACAGAAGCTTTAATAGTGTATGGTAATAGATATAGAAGCTTACATGAAGATATTAATAATGGCCTTGATAGAGCTAGTTCCCTATTCTATAAAGGCAATTATGATAGTGCTTTGAAATTATGTGTTGATACTGTTAAATTAGTTGATGATACAATAGAAGGAAAAATAAAAGCTTATGAAAGTAAGATTTAATGAGAATGGAAGGGGAACATATGAGTTTTTAACAGTAGCGGTTACTTGTTTAATATGTAGTGCGATACTTTTATTTATAGTTATTAATAATAATCAAAAAGAGAAGTATGAAGTATTTAGATATAATGCTAAAACTGTAGGTGTTAATGCTATTAATTATAATAATAGAACTAGTGATAATGTAGTATACTTATATGAATTAATTAATAGTAATTTAGTAACAAGAATAAAAAATAATTTTTCTGGTGATGAATTTTGTGATGTTTATGAGTCTAAAGTAGTGTTTAATAATAATACTAAACAAGTTACTTTAAGATGTGGTTACTATTTAATTTATAATCAAGATGTTACTGCTGATAAATTTGATATTTATAAAGTTAGTGACTGGTCTTTCGATACAATAAATGGTGATAATGTTGATACTATGAAGGTCTATGGACTTATAAAAAATGGTAATAATTTACTTGATGGTTATTATGAAAAAGAACTTTTTATTAAGTTAGTTGCAGAAAATTATGGGGGGAAATATGATAGCCTTAAAGATATTAAGAAAAATTATAAAGTAGAAGAGAAAACTGCTTATAGAAAAAGAACATTAGTTAGTTAAATTAATGTTTTTTTCTTAAAAATTATGCTATAATTATTATGGAGTAAGTATAGGAGGTATGTTTAATGAATAAAAGTAATGAAAAAGATTTTTTTGATAGTCCTAGTATGATTACTTATATTTTAATTGGACTTTTAGTTGTGCTTATAATTCTTTCACAATCTTTTGCTATTCAAAGTCATATGGCAGCAGGAGATATATTTAGATCTATTATTAATCATAATAGTATTTATTTAATTAGTTTAATTTATTTTATTTTGATTAGAGTTAAGTTTGGTAAGAAATATTTTGATTATTTAAATGTAGTTATGTTTGTATTTTATTTACTTACAACTTTTGCTAGTTTATTTACAATATTTCAATCTTTTGGATTTGATTCTATTTTGAATTTAGCTTTTAATGTATTAATTACACTTTATTTTGGTTATTCTTTTTTTACTAGTACTGTTATTGGTAAAGACTTAAGATTATCTGATAGTCCTTTAGCAGAGATTAATAATGGACAATATTATTATTTGTTGATAGGTATAATTGCTATTAGTTTGATTGTGTCTTTAGTATCAGTTAATAGTTTTGAAGATGTAGTTGTTTATTTGTTGGAAGCGATATATCAGTTTATGTTTGTTAGATATATCTATTTATATAAAGAATATATTGAAAGAAAAGAGTTAGAAACATCTAAAGAAAAAGAGAAGAAAGAAGAGAAAGTAGTAGAAGAAGTTAAGGAAGATAAAAATGTTAAAGAAGAAGAAAAGCCTAAAGAGGTTAAAAGACGTGGTAGACCTAAAAAAAATAAAGATGAGGAGGCTTTGAAATGAGAGATTTATTTGATGAAATTGATGAAGAAAGAGAAGATTTGCCTAAATTAAAGAAGATAAGTAATGAAGTTCAGAAAAAGAGAAATTATAACTTTTATCAACAGTTAGCGGTATGTCTATTTATATTCTTATTTATTGCAGGTGTTATTGTAGGAAATTTATTTCCTGCCTGTAGTGAGACATCAGAGTTATTTGCTACTTGTACTAAAACTGAATATAATTTAACTTTAACTTTGTTATTTTGGCTTGGTAGTTTTATATTCTGTAGTATGATTTATGGACTTGGAGAAGTAATTAGATTACTTAATATAATTGCAAATAATACAAGTAGAAAGTAGGGTTTTGTTATGAGTGAGAGAAAAGTTGGTAGTAATATTTATATAGCTCCTGAGATGATTGGAAAATCTAGGAGGGGAAGTTTACTTGCTAGAAAAAGAAAAATGTTAGGTGCTATTGTGGGAGTTACAGTAGGTGTTTCTGCTTTAGGTGTTGGTTGTAGTAATATTATGAGAGGAGGGTCTAGTGATGGTCCAATTGTGGAGCCAAAACCAGTTGAAGAGCCATATTCTTTTACTACTAGCACTGAAGATTTATCAACACTAAATGTAGTACTTGTTAATGATGGTATTAGTGATGAACAGATGAAGCAGGCAGAAGATTCGTTGGAAGCGACAGGACTTGATGTTGAAGTTAGAGATATAAATGAGTTAAATAAAGATGGTACAGAGTGCTTTGTAGCGTTAACTAATTATGGTGGTGATGACTACAAAGTAATAGGTAATTATAATAAAGGTAATAATCATGCTGATTTACTTGCTATTGGAATGAAAGAATCTTTTGGCGGTAGTATTCAAAAGGGTGTTTATGATAAAAGTGTAGCAGAGCCAACTTTAATTCCTTCTGATATTGAAGTTGCAGTAGGTGATCAGATTATGCCTAATGTTACTATTGCTGTACCAGAAGGAGCAGATTTAGAAGATTATGGTGAAGGTGTTATTAAAGTTGATACTGGATTAAATGATAGTTTTACCGATAGTCTTTTAGAAGGCTTGGCTCGTTATAATGATTCGTTAAATTATGTTGATATTCATAATAGTGAATTTTTATTAAGACCTAGTGATGATGCTGATTATCAACATAGTGTAGATCCAGATGTACTTAGATTAAATGGATTAGATACTTATGGTGTAAGGCAAGATAGTATCTTATTAAATAAAGGACTTCCAGATAGTTTGAGTAATAATGTTAATGTTAATATAGAAAAGGTTGATGTTAAAGGTAATTCTTTAAATTAAAAAATCTACTAGTTTTGTAGATTTTTTTCTTGGTTTTGATTAGATGATTCATCTTCCTTATTATTATTATCTGTTTCTTCATTATTTGTTTCATTATTATCAGTATCACTATTATTATTTGTGTTTCTTGCAACTGTAATAGTTATAATTTCTGTATTCTCTATTTTTTTGCCTGCTCTTATACTTTGTTTTATAACTGTATTGTTTTCTTCATCAGTAGTTTCTTCATATTCTATTCTATAAGATATGTTATTTTTATTTAAAGTACTTGTGGCTTCTTCTAAAGTCATACCAATAACATTTGGAACAGTAACGTGATTATCTAGAACTCCTACTGTTAGAGTTATAACAGCATTTTCATGGGTTTTAGAGCCGCCTTTCTTACTTTGCTTTACGACAATACCAATCTCTTCTTGATTAGTTGTTTCTACTTCTTTCATTTCATAACTTAAGTTTGCAGTATCGAGTATTACTGTCGCTTCTTCATAAGAATATCCTATTACATTAGGAACTTCTATATTATTTTCTTCATAGTAGTGATATCCTAGGATACTTGCAATTACTAATAGTCCTATAGATAAAAGAATAAAGAATAGTAAAAGTATTTTGGTAAAGATACTAGATTTTGGTTTATCATTATATTGTTTGTTTTTAGGAGCTTTTACTTTTTCCTTTTTTACTTTTGTCTTATTTTTAGTTTTGGTTTTATGTTTCACTTTATCTTTCTTTTTGCTTTCTCTTCTATTATTATCTTGCTTATTATTTTCTTCTAAGAAATAATAACCACAGTTTTTACAGAATTTAGCATCATCATCATTTTCAGTTTTACAATTTGGACATATAATCAAAATTATCACCTCGGCTATATTATAACTCTATTAAGTATTTCTTTCAAATTTATAAGATGTGTAGTTTGACAAGTATGTATCTATATGATATTATTATGTCACTTGAAAGGAAGAGTGATTAGGATGAGACTTTTAGTTACTAGTGTAAATAGAAAACTTTATTACATTTTTTTACAGTAGTGTTTTAAAAGATGTCTCATGCTTTTAATATTATTTTGATGGAAACTACTGTAAAGTAGTTTTTTTGTTGGAGGTGTATTCTTTTGAAAAAGTTAAAACATTTTAAAATATTTTGGGATTATATTAAAGATGATAAATTAAAGCTTGTTCTTTATATTATTCTAGTTGCATTATCTTATTTACCTGCTTTAATATCTGTATATTTTTGGGGTGTTGCAGTTGAGGCATTGACTGCTAAAGACCTAAATTCATTTATCTTTTATCTAGCAATGTATGAAAGTATTTACATTATCTTCTACACTTTTTTACAGATACCAAGAGATGCTTTATATACATATTTTGAGATTAAGTTTACAAAAAATGTAAGTAAAGACCTATATAAAAAGATAGATAAGTTACCTGCTATTGCTTTTGAAGAGATTGGTGTTGGCGAGTTTATTAATCGTTTATATACAGATCCTGATAGAGTAATGGAATTATTATCTAAGATGGTTAGACTTATTTGTAAAGCAGTAGTCGTAATTATAGTTATAGTTATTGCAATTAGAATATCTCTTGTATTATTTATAGAAATTATGTTACTTGCTGTTATTATGGGATTTATTTCGATGAAGTTCTTTCCTAGAATTAAGAAAAGCCAAGAAAATATTAAAAAAGAAAGTGACTCTTATGTAAAAGTAGCGACAGAAAATATTACAGGAATTAGAGAGATTAAGTCACTTGGTATTACTAAAATAATAGAGAATAATATTTCTAAAGTTATAGATAAACTTTATAGTCATACTGCTAAAGTTAGAAAATATGAAAGATGGTATTATGGTTTTAATAACTTAGCTTATTTCTTAATTCAGTTTTTAATTCTTTTTACAACTGGTAAGTGTTACTTAGATGGTGTTATTAGTCTTTCTGTTTTCTTAATGATGGAGTCTTATATATGGAGAATTGATGAAGTAGTTGAGAGTATTAGTGACTTTGGTGTTAGTTTTAATAAAGTAACTGTTTCTTTAAAAAGAATAGGGGAATTATTAAATAATGATTTATATAAAGATGAAGTGTATGGTTCTAAAGAGTTAGATAATACTAAAGGTGTTATTAAATTTAATAATGTTAAGTTTAAATATAAAGAAGATGAAGATTATACTTTAAATGGTCTTAATTTAGAGATTGTTCCTAATAAAAAGATTGCTATTGTTGGACGTAGTGGTAATGGTAAGAGTACAATATTTAACTTGTTACTTAGATATTTTGATGCTAATATTGGTTCTATTACTATAGATGGTATTAATATTAAAGATTTAACTGAAGAGTCTTTAAGAGGTAATATTTCTATTATTAGACAAAGTCCTTTTCTATTTAACTTATCAATACTTGATAATTTTAGATTAGTTAAGGAAGATGTTAGTTTAGAGGAAGTGAGAGAGTATTGTAAAAGAGCTTATATAGATGATTATATTATGAGTTTACCTAAAGGATATGATACTGTTATTGGGGAAGGTGGTATTAATTTATCAGGGGGACAAAAACAAAGACTTGCTATTGCTAGAACTCTTCTTTTAAATACTAAGATAATCCTTTTTGATGAAGCGACTAGTGCACTTGACAATGAGTCTCAAGAATATATTAAGAAGACTATTGATGATTTAGTAAAAGATCATACCGTGATCATAGTTGCTCATAGATTATCTACTATTGTAGATGCTGATACTATTCATATAATAGAAAAAGGTAAATTAGTTGGTAGTGGTACTCATAAAGAGTTGTTAGAAAGTTGTAAGCAATATCAAAATTTATATACTGCTGAAAGTGAAAATTAAAAAGAGGTTAGCCTTCCTCTTTTTTTGTTCTTTCTTTTTAATTATAGTTTGTTATGTAATTTTAATATTTCTATTAGCATTTTATCACGATATTCGGCAAGTGATTCATCATCATTACCTATTTCTTTAGGTCTATTTTTTAAGGCTTCTTCTACACCTTTTCTTGCTATTTCTGGAAAATCTTCAGGAAAGTCTTTAAAGTCTGCCATATCGTGTAACCATAAACTAATAGATGGGTTTAAGTGTTTCATAAGTCCATCTATATGACCTTTACCACCACCTAATTCAAAGACTAGACTAGGTCCCATAATAGCCCATCTTAATCCTGGGCCATAAGTAACAGCTTTATCAGCATCTTCTATAGTACATACACCATTCATTACAAGACTACATACTTCTCTATAAACAGCCATTTGAATACGATTACAGATAAATCCTAAAGCTTCTTTTTGTAATACTACAGGTTCTTTACCAATTAATTGGAAAAACTCTTTGGCAGTGTTTATGACTTCATCAGTTGTATAGTCGCCTTTAGTAAGTTCTACTAATGGTATTAAATGTGGTGGATTATAAGGATGTGCTCCTATAAATCTTTCTTTGTGTTTAGCATCTTTTGCTATTTCAGTGATTAATAGTCCTGATGTAGATGATGAGATGATTGTGTCATCTTTAGTATATTTTTCCATTTCTTCAACCATTTTTCTTTTAATATCATAACTTTCAGGACCAGATTCAGTAATAAATTCTACATCTTTAACTGCTTCTTCCATAGATGTAGTATAACTAATCCTACTTTCAATTTCTTTAATTTCTTCTTCTGTAACAACATTATTTTTCTTTAAGTTTAGTAGGCTTTCATGTATTCTTTCCTTAGCAAGGTTTAAAACTTCATCAGTTATATCATAAACATTTACTGATAGTTTTTTTAGAGAATAATATAAAGCCCAACTATAACCAATTACACCTGCCCCAACACAGGCAACATTCTTAATATCTTTTGCTTCCATATTCTACCTCCATCTTAATTGTAGTTTTTTAGATGGAGAAATGCAAGTCAGTTGACATTATTTGATGTTAAGTTTTTGTAAATAACATTAATTATATTTTTATTATGCTAATTTGAAAAGATGTTTAGTCTATGATATAATTTTTTCATTGAAAACTGGTATATAAAAAGCAATGAAAATGAGAAAGGAAAAAAATATATGACTTTAATATCTTTATTACAAAATCGATAGGAAGTATTATCTTTTGAACCTTTAATATCATGTTTATAAGAGATAGAAAGACTTAATCCGGAGATTATTTTTCAAAATAAGAAATCCTGCTATTTAAAAGATAATGAGCATTATTATAAGATTGAATATCGTTTATCAGATGGTCCTTTGTTAAGTGATATTGTTGAAATAGCTATTACTGATATAAATTTTTTCTCAGTAAGACATACTGCTTTTTCTATTACTAATCCTGATAATGATCTTGATATTCTTGATATGCCTAAAAAATGTATAAATGATGAATTCTTAGTTTGTGATGATAGTTCTTGTAATGTTATAAAAAGAATTTATTCTTATGAAAATAATAATATAGAAGTGTTATCTAGTAAAGTAATGGAATTATCACTTTCAGAAATGAAGGAGATTTTTAATCCTGATAATTTTTTAGACTGTGAATGTTTATTAATATTAGATAATGCTAAAAAGAATAATGATAAGATAATACAGCTTAGAATGATGATTGATGTAGGTGCTAGTGGTAATGCATTTTCCCGTTTAACATTTGGACCGTTAAGACATCGTTTTGTTCCTGAAACCTTAGAAGATAAAGCATTTACATATACGTTAAAAAAGTAAGTTAGAGTTTGAAAATAAAAAAACTTTCAATTATGTGTAAAGAAAGTTTTTTACTTTTTTAGTATTTTCACTTTGCTTAACTTGAATATTAATGATATTCATCTGTTTCATAATAATATGAAGTTTCTATACCTTTAAAAATTGTAGTTAAACTTAAATCATCTGTTAGATTATTTTCGATTAAAGTTTTAATTTCTAAAGTGTTAATTGGGCTTCGTTCCATTGCTTGTAAATATAATCTTTTATCAATTTTTTCCCAATTAACTATTTTATTTAAATTTTTCTTTAATATTAAATCTAACCAAATTCTTGTGCTTCTACCATTTCCTTCTAAAAAAGGATGAGCGATATTCATTTCTGCATATTTATCAATTATTTCATCTAGTGTAGATTCTTTCATTGTTTCTATTTTTTTTAAAATGTCTTCTAAATATAGAGTGTTGGTGAATCTAAAATTTCCTTTAGAAATGTTTTCTTTTCTGATGATACCTGCAAAATCATATAAGCCTTCAAATAGATATTTATGAATTTGTTGTAATCCTTTAACAGTACCAACTTCAATGTTGTTAATATCTCCACTTGAAAATAGTTTTTTAGCTTTTTCTAAACTTTTTTTATCAGTTTCATTCATTTGTATCACCTTTTTATATAATAATATAAAAAAAGACTCTTATGCCAAGAGTCTTTAAGTTTCTTAATGGCAGGGGCGGAGAGAATCGAACTCCCATCAAAAGTTTTGGAGACTCCTATGCTACCATTATACCACGCCCCTATGGGTTCTTTTAAGAACACATTAATTATATCATAGTTTACTATGATTTGACAATATATTTTTGATTGCGTTTAATGCAGTGGAGGACATACATTTGGATCAGGGGCATAGAAACAATGATTTTTAAATCTTCCTGCTAAGGCTTGGTCATACCAAGTACTAATACAGTTGTTATTTCTTCCAGGAGCATAGAACCATAAAGCATTAGTAGCAGGGTAGTAATATTCTCCTTTTAAAGTTCTTTCTGCTAGTTCTCTTTCTTTAATAGTTGAACCTGATGTGAATTGGGGACTGTTGATACCTGCAAAACCTCCAGGATTTTGGTAAACCATTTGAGTAACAGTACTTATATTTCTAAAAGTGTAACAGTTAGCAAGGACTCTATTTACACCAACATTACCTACCATAAGCATACCATATTCTCCTTCACCAACTGCTTCTGCTCGCATTAATCTTGCTAGTAAATCTAATTCTTTACTTGTATATTGAACTAATTGAGACATATAATCACCTAATATACTTTATGTTTTTTATTATAAATTGTTCTACTAAGTAGTATAAAACTGTGATAAAATTAAAGGAGAGGTGGTACTTATGAAAAAGAAGAGGAAAAGAATAATTACATTTATTATATTTATAATTTTACTATTAGCTTTGATAGGAGGAGCTTACTATTATTTTATTTATCTTGGTAATGATATTCCTTTAGTAGAAAAAAAAGAAGAGTTAGATGTTTATGATGTTAATAGTAATAAACGTCCTATTGCTGTTATGATTGATAATAATGTAGAAAATGATGAACAAGTTGGATTACAAGATGCTTATTTAACTTATGAGATAATAGTAGAAGGTGGGTTAACTAGGATAATGGCTATATATAAAGATGTTGATACTAGTGTAATTGGACCTGTTAGAAGTAGTAGACATTACTTTTTAGATTATGCTCTTGAAAATGATGCAATATATGCTCATTATGGATGGAGTACTTATGCAGAGAATGATGTAAAGGCTCTTTCTGTTGATAATATTAATGGACTTTATGATGATGCCTTTTATCGTGATAGTAGTATTGCTGCTCCTCATAACGTTTTTACTAGTATTGATAATTTATATTTAAAAGCAGAAGAGTTAGGTTACGATACTACATCTAGTGATTATGAAAATTTAAATTATGTTAGTAAAAAGGTAGATTTGGAGAAAACTGATAATTCATTAAACTGTGATGGGGAGAATTGTAGTTTAGAAGGTAGAAGTTTAACTAGTATTGATATTCCTTATTCAAATAGTGAAGTTAGAAGTTATACTTATGATAGTGATAATGGTTATTATCTTCGTTATATGAATTGTATTCCTCATACTGATAGAGATAGTGGAGAACAATATCATTATAAAAATATAATTATTATGAAAGTAGATAATAGTACTCTTGATGATTATGGTAGACAAGATTTAGATACAGTAGGAACAGGAGTTGGTTATTATATTACTAATGGTTATATGATGCCTATTACTTGGGAGAAAGATTCCAGAAGTGGTAAGACTTATTATTCTTATAGTAATGGTGATGAAATAAAGGTGAGTGATGGTAATACTTTTATTCAAGTGATGCCTAGTAGTAGAGATGTAGTTGTTAATTAATATGGAGGTTTTAAATTATGGGAATGGCGGATAAAATGAAAGAAAAAGCTTTGCCTGGTACTAGTGTTGTAAGGTCAAGTAAAGTTGTAAAAATCATTTATAAAGCAGATGCGTTTGAATTGAATAAAGCTAATGAAGTTATTGCTTTACAAAATAGAAGAGAAGATATTGCTAGTACAGAAACATTTAAAGGATATAAATCTGTGGACAGTCCTTATGTTAAGAAACTTGTAAGATGATAATAAAAGACTATCTATGAATGAATATAGATAGTCACTTTTTTTATTCCCATTTTCTTTATTGGTAGGGAACACCGCTTTTTTCATTCCCGTTTTTTGTTTGGTAGGGAACACCGCTTTTTTCATTCCCGCTTTTTGATTGGTGGGGAACACCGCTTTTTAATTATGCTTATAATGTATCATGTTTTTAACGCTTTGTAAATAGTATATTTTTTGTCAAGTTTTGGAAACTTCTTCTTTAAAGTTTAATTATTCTTTATTATATGGTAAAATTTAGGTGGGTGGTAGTTGTGAGAAAGCCAAAACTTTTAGGAGAAGTTAGGATTAAACCTAATCGTAATAAAAAGAAAATAATTATAATTAGTGTTATTAGTGTAGCATTGTTTTTAATATTAATAGGTCTTTTCTACTTTTTGTTATCTATGAATGATAATAAATCTAATAAAAAAGAAAAGATAAAAATAGATGATGCTAGTACTGTGGAGAAAAAGGATTTAACTGTTTACGATGTTAATAGTAATAGAAGACCTATCGCCGTTATGATTGATAATAATGTAGGTAATAATGCTCATGTAGGATTACAAGATGCTTATTTAACTTATGAAATAATAGTAGAAGGTGGATTAACTCGTATAATGGCTATTTTTAAAGATGTTAATACTAGTGTTATTGGTCCTGTTAGGAGTAGTAGACATTATTTTTTAGATTATGCACTTGAGAGTGATGCTATTTATGCTCACTATGGATGGAGCACTTTTGCACAAAATGATATTAGAGCTTTAGGCGTTAATAATATTAATGGACTTTATGATAATGGTTATTATCGTAATTATAATATTGCTGCACCTCATAATGTCTTTACTAGTATAGAAGATTTATATAATGTTGCAAGTAGTAAAGGTTATAGTACTACTAGTGATAATTATAGTCTTTTAAATTATACTCCTGATGATGTTAATTTTGATGCTACAAGTGACTTGTTAACTGCCAATAATGTTAGTATGACATATTCTTATAGCCAGGTTAGAAGTTATACTTATGATTCTACTAATAGATATTATTTACGTTATATGAATAATAGTCCGCATACTGATAGAGATAGTAGTGTACAATATCATTATAAAAATATAATTATTATGAAAGTAAATAACTATACATTAGATAGTTATGGAAGACAAGATTTAGATACTGTAGGTAATGGGGAAGGATATTACATTACTAATGGTTATGCTATACCTATTACTTGGAGTAAAGATTCTAGGAGTGGTAAGACTCATTATTATTATAGAGATAATGAGTTAGTTGTTAGTGATGGTAATACGATGATACAAGTAGTACCTGTTAATAGTAGTATTACAATTAGTTAGGGGGACTTATGAAAAGTTTGCATAAACATAAAAAAGACATTATTAGTGTTTTAACTTTGATTATTATTAGTTTAGTTATCGTTTTAATTCTTATTAACTTTACTAATTTTTTTGGGTCTAAGAAAGACTGGCTTAGTCAACATATTATGTTTCCTGATTATTTAAGAAAATTATTCTATGATACAGGTGATTTTTTTCCTAACTTTGCTTTTAATCTTGGAGGAGGACAAAATATCTATAATATTTCTTATTATGGACTTTTTAATCCTATTATTTTAATTTCTTATTTATTACCTTTTGTATCTATGATGACTTATATACAGTTTAGTATGATTATTTGCTTAATAGTAAGTATTGCTTTAATGTATTATTTCTTAAGAAGAAGATTTGATTCAAAGATAAGTTTTATTAGTACTTTACTATTTTTAACTGCAGGATGTTTTATTTTCCATTTGCATCGTCATATTATGTTTGTAGATTATATGCCTTTTTTACTTATGGCTTTAATAGGTGTTGATAAGTATTTTGATAAGAAGAAAATATCTTTATTAGTTATATCCATCTTCTTAATGATTTTAACTAGTTATTACTTTAGTGTTGTAGGATTAGTTTGTGTCTTACTTTATGGTATTTTTAGATATATAGAAGATAAGAAAAATGAGAAAATTACAGTTAAAGATTTCTTTAAAGAAGGATTTAAATATCTTTTTGTAATGCTAATACCAGTTATTATGAGCTGTGTTTTATTACTTCCAACGCTTTATTCTTTACTTGATGGTAGGACTGCTACTAATAAGGATATTTCATTACTAGGATTACTTATTCCTAACTTTAATATTTCTAATACTTTATACTCTTCTTATTCTCTTGGATTAAGTGCTATCTTTATAATTGCTTTAATATATGGAATTATTACTAAAAAAAGAGAAGTTAAA
>CALVJB010000007.1 GCA_944332025.1 uncultured Bacilli bacterium | reverse complement strand
ATCATGTAACCATAGTTTATTCCGAAGAAATACTTTTTATCTCCTACTTCTGTTACACCTTTCGCTCTTACTCTTGTTTCAGGATCAAAATAGTAGTTTCTTCCATCAATTTCTACAAGTCCACTAGCAAGTTCTCCTGTATCTGGATTAGCATAATATGTATTTCCATTATAGTTTATTTCACCATACATCATGTAACCATAGTTTATTCCGAAGAAATACTTTTTATCTCCTACTTCTGTTACACCTTTCGCTCTTACTCTTGTCTCAGAATCAAAATAATAGTTTCTTCCATCTATTTCTATAAGTCCACTTTTGGCTTTATAATCACTTCCAAAGTAATAGTAATCTCCATTTACCTCCGTCATACCCTTTTGTAATTTTCCATCACTATTAGCATAATAATAATCTCCATTATGATTAATAAATCCTTTCAACATAGCAAATTTATTAATGCCGAAGAAGTAACTATTATTATCAACTTCAGTAACACCTGTTGCAAGTATACCTGTTTTTGGATCAGCATAGTAAGTATTACCTTCATAATTAATGAAACCATACATCCTATAACCATAGTTTATTCCGAAGAAATAATTATTTCCTTCTACATTATGTATTCCTTTTAACATAACTCCATCTTCATTAAAATAATACAATTTATCTTCTATGGTTTTCCACCCTGTTACCATTTCTCCATTTTCATCATAATAATATGTATTATTATCATCTTTTGTAACGAAACTATTGGCATTAGCTGGTAAAACTTTTACTTTACAAGTAGTTTTTAATCCACCAATAGTAGTAACTGTGACTGTAACTTTACCTCTATTATTAGCTTTAACTTCTCCATTATTTACACTTGCTATATTACTATTACTACTTTCCCAAGTTACTAAATCATCAACTGTAGCATAATATGAACTTGGTGAAATTGTTGCATTTAATTTAAAACTTTCTCCTTCTTTTAAAGTAATATTTGTTTGATTCAAACTAATATATGTAATCTTAGGAACAACAGTTACTGTAAGTCCCTTAGTAACACCTTCAGTATAATAAGTAACATAGACACTACCTACCTTTTTACCAGTAATAATACCAGTCTTTGAATCAATATCTATTACACTTTTATCATAACAATACCAACTATCTGAAATAACTTCAGCATTATTTGGAGTATATTTAACATCAACTTTAGTAGTATCTCCTACCTCTAAAAACACTCTATTAGGTAAAGTAAAGTCTGTAACTGGATTATATACCCTAACATCATATTCTTTACTAAAACTGCCCATACTAACTTTAATAGTTGCAGTACCTGTAGAAATTCCTGTAATGACTCCATTATTTACGGTTGCAACGCTTTTATTTGAACTTTCATATGTAAAATCTTCAAAGGAAACTGTAGTAGCCCAACCTTCAGCACCCATATTATATATTTGGATTCTATATGGAGTTAAAGACTCACCTACTTTAATATTATTTACGGAAGTCTCACTTAAACCACCTATTTCAAAATTAAATAAAGCTGCTAGTAAACTATCTTTTTCTGTTTTACTTTCTTTTCCATCTAAGGTACTAACTTTATCAGCATCATCATTTGAAAACAATTGAACCCAATAAGTTCTACCACTATTAGTATAACTACCTATACCTATAGATTTATAATTAGCACCTAAAATATTACTTCTGTGCGTAGGAGAATTCATCCAAGACTCCATTACATATGTACTAGTAGATTGTCCGGCTGCAATATTTTCTCCCATTACTTTACTAAGAATATCTAAACCATCAGAATTATCAGGTCTATCATGTGAAAAACGTAATGCCAACTCTCTTGCTCTTTCATTAGCTGCTTTCATTAAGTCTTCATCCATTACTAATTCAGAAAGGCCAGCATTTACACGTTCTCGATTAACTATTTCAAGAACTTCATTGGCTTGATCATAATTATATGTACCATCTAAAGTTATAGTATAAAGTCTATAATATCCAGTACCATTTTCTGTCATCCCATCTGGTATATCAAGAACAAGATTACTAGATGATACATCATCAGCGAAACCTTTTTCTATTACTTGTGTAACATCAGAAAGTTGAATTTTTTCTAGAGAAGGACAATCTTTTATTGTATCCTCTCTAAGTTCATATAAACCATCAAAAATAATTGTTTTTATCTTAGGACAGTTTTTAAAAGCACCAAAATATGTTCTATATATCTCTCCCGTAAAAGTAACACTTTCTAAGTTTTCACAATTTTCAAAAAAACTAAACATAAGAACACCAAAATTACCATCTATTGTAACATCAACTAAGGAATTACAATTAACAAAAACACTAGAACCAATTGCTGTAACACTACTAGGTATATTTATATTTGCTAAGGTAGTACAATTATAAAACACTCTATGTCCTATAGTCTCAACAGAATCTGGTATAACAATAGTAACTAAATGTTCATTATGACTAAATGCTCCATCACCTAGTTCTTTTACCGTTGAGGGAATGGTATAACTAGTTTCATCATTAGTAGGTAAATAAGCGACCAATTCTGTTTTATCTTTATTAAAAAGAACGCCATCTGAAAAGGTATAATATTTATTTTCATTATCTACATTTATATTCTTCAAAGATGGATTATCAAACATAAGCCCTACAATTGTCTTTAGATTTTTAGGTATATTCAAAGTTGTTAAATTATGATTACCTGCAAAAACACTATCTCCTAAAACAGTTAAAGAATCAGGTAATACAATAGATGTAAAACTAGTATAGCCAAAGGCTGAATCCCTTATCTTTTCTACTTTCTTCCCTAAATTAACTTCATTAAGATTAGTGCAGTTATAAAATGCTCTATTACTTATTTCTATAACTGTATCAGGAATAGTGACAGTCTCAATACTTTTATTATTGTAAAAAGCCATATACCCAATAGAAGTTACAGTTTTACCATCTATAACACTAGGAATAGATACACTTTCATTATTTAGAGTATAACCAGTAATTTCTACTGTATTATCCTCATTAATTTCATACCTGAACCCATCAATTGTTGTCGCTGCTTGTACCTCATCAACAGCGAAAAATAGCAATAAAGGTATTATTGCAAATAATATTTTTTTCATTTTCACTCCTCCTCTTTAATTAACATTAAATTATTGCCAAATAATTTCAAATTTAATATACCATATTATATTAACAAATTCTATAAAAAATTAAAAAAACTAGAGTTAACTCTAATTATTTTACAACTCTAGTTTTAAAACCAAACATTAACATCTACATCGCCATTAATGCCAGGAATAGTTTCACTTGAAGAATATTGCCAAGCATTATAACTACCTGTGTAATAACAATAATTATTATATTGTGCAATCCAAGTAATTAAACTTCTTAAATAATCAGAATTTAAAACAGTTTCTGCATAATTTGTATAAGTATATATTCTAGCAAGGGAACCATAACCATTATTATTCATAACTGCCATAAAAGCCCTCACAACTTGTTCATGCTCATAGGTACTCATATCTTGAGTAAAACTATTACTTTCAATGTCAAAATAGATACCCAATGTAGGATTCATATTATATTTTCTAATTTTATCTAATGTAAAATTAGCATATTCTGTTCCTTCTTCTGCTGTTTCAGCATAACTATAAATATAAATACCATAAGGAATCCCAAGTCTTTTTAATTCAGATATATTATAAGCAAGTTTAGCATCTTCCCTATCCAAACCACTTGAAGATATCCTAAGTATTACACCATCTATATCACCATATTCTTTAACAGTATTCCAATCTATATCCCCTTGCCATTCTGAAACATCAATAACCTTTTTTACATTCTTACCAATCATATCACCTAAAGAATTAAAGAAATATTTAATACCTGCAATATAAGTCCAATCAGTAGCTTTTGTACCATCTTCAAAATAATAATATGTTACACCATCTATAACGACAAAATTACTTTTCATATGACCATTATTATAGAAATAATATTCTCTGCCATCTATTGTTTGATTACCAGTTAAGAATGTATTATTATCATTAAAGTAATACATATAACCACTTATATCTTGCCAGCCAGTAACTCCTTTACCATCAGAAGGATTATAATAATAATATGGTCCTGTACTACTAGGATACTGTACCCAGCCAGTCATCATTTTTTTAGTATTTATTCCAAAGAAGTAGTTACTACCACTAATATTTATAAAACCGCTTACAAGAATGCCTGTCGTAGGATCTGCATAATAATATGTACCATTATTATCTATCCAACCATATAGCATTTTTCCATATTTTATTCCAAAGAAATAGCTATTACCATCTATCTCTGTAACTCCACTAGCACGCACTTTTGTTTCAGGATCAAAATAATACTTTGCTCCATCCATTTCTACTAAACCGCTAGCAAGTTCTCCAGTATCAGGATCTGCATAATATACCTTACCATTATTATTTATCTCTCCATACATCATGTAACCATAATTTATTCCAAAAAAGTAATACTTATCTTCTACTTTAGTTACATCTTTCGCTCTTATATGTGTCTCTGGATCAAAATAATAGTTTCTACCATCTATTTCTACAAGTCCACTGGCAAGTACTCCAGTGTCAGGATCTGCATAATATGTATTGCCATTATAACTTATCCATTCATACATTAAGAAACCATCTATCTCATCAAAGAAATAACTCTCTTCACCAATTTTTGTTAAACCTTTAGTTTGAATTCCTGTTAGAGGATCAAAATAGTATTTTTTACCATCTATTTCTTGCCAATCTCTTAATAATTTATAACTAGCTTTATCAAAGTAGTAATAATTATTATCTATTATTATAGAACCAGCTTGTAAAACACCAGCACCATTACTATAGTAAATATCTCCTTCATAATTAATAAAACCATACATTAATTTAAATTTAGTAATTCCAAAGAAATAAGGTATATTATCTACTATAGTCACACCACTAGCTAACTCCCCAGTATCAGGATCTGCATAATAAGTATTGCCATTATAATAAATAAAACCATACATCATATAACCATAGTTTATTCCAAAAAAGTAATATTTATCCCCTACTTTAGTTACATCTTTCGCTCTTACCCTTGTTTCAGGATCAAAATAATAACTTAGACCATTTATTTCTACAAGTCCACTGGCAAGCTCTCCAGTATCAGGATCTGCATAATATATATTGCCATTATAGTTTATTTCTCCATGCATCATATAACCATAATTTATTCCAAAGAAATACTTTTTTCCATCCACTTCTGTTACATCTTTCGCTCTTACTCTTGTTTCAGGATCAAAATAATAACTTAGACCATTTATTTCTACAAGTCCACTAGCAAGCTCTCCAGTATCTGGATCTGCATAATAAATTTTGCCATTATAGTTTATCTCTCCATACATCATGTAACCATATTTTATTCCAAAAAAGTAATATTTATCTCCTACTTTAGTTACATCTTTCGCTCTTACTCTTGTCTCTGGATCAAAATAATAGTTTCTTCCATCTATTTTTACAAGTCCACTGGCAAGCTCTCCAGTATCTGGATCTGCATAGTAAGTATTACCATTATAGTTTATCTCACCATGCATCATATAACCATAATTTATTCCAAAGAAATACTTTTTTCCATCCACTTCTGTTACATCTTTCGCTCTTACTCCTGTTTCAGGATCAAAATAATAACTTAGACCATTTATTTCTACAAGTCCACTAGCAAGCTCTCCAGTATTAGGATCTGCATAATAAGTATTACCGTTATAATTTATCTCTCCATACATCATATAGCCATAGTTTATTCCAAAGAAATACTTTTTTCCATCTACATCTGTTACGTCTTTCGCTCTTACTCCTGTTTCAGGATTAAAATAATAATTTCTACCATCTATTTCATGCAAACCTTTTAAATAATCATCTACTGTACTGTCATAATAATAATAATTTCCATCTATTATTTCCCAACCACTAGATTTATCTTCTGCATTAACTGTTAATGGACAAATAATAAGCAATGCCACTATAAATACAAAAATATTTTTTTTCATCTCTACTTCCTCCTATACATATCACAATATAATTTACTTAATATCTTACTCTTTTCTATAAATGATTTTAACACACTTCTTTCTTTAAAGTAAATATTACTCTTATAATTAGGAATATTTTTCTCTAAATAAGAGAAAGTCTCATCAATAAATTTATTTCTAATATCTTTATCTTTTATATTTCTCCCTTGTATATTATAATTAACTAATATTTTAATAGTCAAAGTATCAATAACTTCTCTACTCCAAAAATAATCTTTAAAATAACTTCTAATAATATCAACTATTTTTATAATATCAAAGATTCTCTCATCCCTAACTGTAGTCTCACTTTTCTCATGAATAGTGTAATAAACTAAAGTCTTATCAACTTTACCTATCTTCTTTGATTTTAATAAGGATAATACTACAAAAGGAGCATCTTCATATTTTAAATCCTCTATAAATTTTATATTATTATTTTTAATTAAATCACTTCTATAAATCTTATTCCAAGGAGCAAGATTAATATTTAATAATAAATTAGGATTATCTTTTAATGAAGTATTTTTAAAACTAATAATTTTCTCTTCTTCTTTAAAATTATTATTTACTCTATAAAAATCACATACTACAACATCTAACTTTTCTTTATCTATTTTTTTATATAATATTTCACAAGCATTCTCCTCTAAATAATCATCACTATCTAAAAACATAATATATTTACCACTAGCATTATTAATACCAAAGTTTCTTGTCTTACCTATACCATGATTACTTCTTTTAAAATATTTAATTCTAGTATCACTATAACTTTTAATAATAGATTCACTATCATCAGTAGAACCATCATTAATAAGAATAAACTCTAATTCTTTTTTAGTCTGATTAACTAGTGAATCTAAACATTTCTTTAAATACTTACTAGCATTATAAATTGGTACTATTATACTTATATCAACCATACTTACCTCCTATAATATAGCCTAGGACTAATTTTTACAAGTATATTTTTAATTTTTCTTCCTAAACTATCATTAAGTAAATTATCAAACACTTTATCTTTCTTTAATCTAATTAAAGCATCTTTATAATCTTTACTTTTTAACTCTGTTATTTTTAATATTAAACTATTACTAATAAAACTCATAAAGTAAGTTTTATCTAATTTAGTTTTATTTATTTCTTTAGTTAGATATAAATAATGATCATAAAAGTCCTTAACTTTCTTTTTAGTCTTAGAATAATCACTACTATTCATAATACTACCATCTCTTTGATAATAACAGTAACCTACATAATTAATACTATTTACTATCTTAGATTTAATAATAACTAAAGGTATAAGTCCAAAGTCTTCATGATAAGTACCCTTCTTAAAAGAAAACCTCTCTTTTAAATAAAACTCTCTTTTAATGGCATAAGCCCAAGCATTTTCTACGAAGTGATAGTTTGTAATAAATTTAAAAGCTTCTACTCCATTTTTATTATCAAAAGGAATCTCTTCATAATTAATATCATCTTTATTATCAAATACTTCTTTTATTTGATATCTTACTAAATCAGGGTTATTGGATAGTGACTTATTTATTTCTTTTAGTAAATCCCTTTCTATATAATCATCACTATCTAAAAAGATTAGATAATCTCCAATAGATGCCTTAACCCCATTATTACGAGCCATACTTAAGCCCTGATTTTCTTGATTTATAACTTTATAAGGATATTTACTAATAATATCACTACTATTATCAGTAGAACCATCATTAACAATGATAACTTCATAATCTTTAAAAGTTTGACTCTTTATACTATCTAAACATCTTTTTAGATATTTTTCTGTATTATAAACAGGAACAATAATACTAAATTTAGGCTTCTTCATTAGAAATCACCTCCATCAAAGATAGTTTCTAACTTTTTCATTCTCATATTTTGTATCTCTTCTAAATCCAAAGATATATCTTTTTTATCTTTACTATTTAATATTTCCCTAACTTGTTCTAACATTTTTTTCTCATTAGTAGGTATAACTTCTCCATAGTTTTTACCAATCTTTATTACATCATCACTAACTTTAATAGTAGTAATTAACTTTTTCTTTAAAGCAAGTCCTTCTAAATAAACAACAGGAAATCCCTCATAATTAGATGTTAATATTAAATAATCGCACTTTTTAATATAAGGATAAGGATTTATTTTAGAACCCACAAACACAACTTTATCTTCTATACCTAATTTCTTAACTTCTTTAATATAATCATCTTTACTAGGTCCATCTCCTACTACCCAAAGCATTACTTTATCAAGTGATGATACTAGTTTAAAGGCTCTACCTAACTTTTTAGAAACATCATCAAGTCTACCTACAAAGACAAATAAAGTCTTACCTCTTGGTTTAGTTAAAGAGATTTTTTCATTACTTAAAGATTCTATTTCTAAAATATTAATAAAGTTATTAAAAACTAAACACCTATCCTTTAATCCAGGATATATCTTTGTAAATTTATGACGTGATTCATTAGAAACAAAGAATATAGTTTTAAAGTCATAAATATCACGTGTATCAAAGAATCTTCTAAAGTCTTCTAAATCAGGATAAATATAACTATAATCACTATGAATATAAATTGAATTATTTAAAGATGATAATCTTGTTATTTTATTACCACTATAACTATAAGTAGCATAACAACAACTAAAGTCATAGGTATGATAATTAAAGATAGAATATGTACATCTTTTTAATAGATTAATAACTTTTCTAATAACTTTATTTCTATTATTAGAAACCTTAAACTCTTTTACTACTATAGATTTATCTAGCTTTTCTAAAAGTTCGCCACAGTTTTCTTCTAATATTATTGTTACTCTATATTTATCTTTATCTATTCTATTAACTAAATTAACTAAAGACTTTTCAATTCCTCCAATATTTAAATTAACACCAGTAAATAACAACTCCTTTTTATCTTTTTTAGTAAGCGATAAAAGAAGAAAACAAACTATAAGACTAACAGAAGGTGCAGTTATAATATGACCTGTAAATAATGATAATACAATTACTAAGAAAAGACTGAAATATAACATTAATTGTCTAAATGAAAAACTATTTCGTTCTTGTAAGACTGATATTAAAATGTATAAATATGGAACAAAGAAAATGATAAATCCTACTATACCTTGATTATAATAAACATCGAAATAATCCATCTCTATACTTTTTAACTCTTTACCATTATCATAATAACCTAAACCAAATAATTTTTGATAAATATTAGAATCATAATAAAGTTCTTCTTTATTATTCAAAAATGTTAATCGTTGACTAAAGATAAAATGGTCTACTAACTTTTCATCTTTAAAGATATCAAAAATATTATCTACTTTTAAATAATCAAGATGTACTTCTATATTTTTATAAAAGCTTGTTCTTGGAGCGACTATAATTACTACTAAAGATAATGCTACTATAATAGAAGTAAAAGTTGTTACTATATGATATTTTTTATCTACTACTGATTTATATAATATATAAATAAATACAACAAAAAGACTTATAATTAAAGCAAGTAATGGTGTTTTTGTCCCTACACTTAATATAACTACAAAATAAATAAAGGTAATAAATAACTTAAAGATTACATTTTTACTCTCATAAAAAATAATAAATAAAATAGGTGTTAATATTGCAATAATAGCACTTATCTCATTAGCAGAGTTATAAAAACCTAATGTTCCTTCTTTAGTAATTGCATAGCTTTCAAAACCTATACCTAATGCTAGAGGTATAAATATTAATATTAAATATAAACAAAGAGTTATAACTAAACTAATATTACTAATCTTAATCTCTTTTCTTATACTAAATAAAGATATTAACAATAATGGAAAATAAAACAATCTAAATGTATTTTGAATCTCTCTAAAATAATTAGGATTATCTTTAAAAAGAACTAATCCTAATATAAAGAGTAAAAGATAAATACCAAATATCCCATAGTATATTAAATTATTCTTTTTATTATAAATAAAAGTTGTAACATAGAAAATAAAGAATAAAAAAAGTATTCTTAAAACTAGTCCTAAAGTTAAACTAATATCAAAAATATGTAACATTACTCCTGTTACAAAATCAATTATAGGACCACTTAAAAGAAACAACATACATATTATACTTATATTTTTCTTAGCAAAAGAAGACACTCTATCACTTCCTACCTTAACTTATATATAATATCTCTTGAATTACCTTGTTTTATAATAATACCTCTATCTAACATTTCATTTAACAAAGATAAAGTAGCAACTTTTTTCATCCCTAAAATCTTTTCTATTTCTTCTCTAGTAGCATAATCTTTTTCTTTTAAATAATCTATAATTTCAATATATTCTTTTTTTAAAGACATTTTAGGTAAAATTACTAAAAAACTGTTAGGAGCCACTTTAATCTCTGGTACCTTAGGAGAATTTCTATATAACTCAAGCATTCTAGGTATACCACTGCCATATGCTTCTACTAATCCTAATCTATGAAATATACTTATTAGTCTAGGATTTCTAGACGATGAAATACCCAACTTAATATCATCAAGAGTTAGTCCTTTAACAAGTCCTCCTAAACTTAAAAATTCCATTCTATCTGTAAAAATATTTACTATAGTACTACCTGGTATTTCATAATTACGATGTCCAATACAATTTAATAAAACTTCTCTAATACTTTCTTCTGGGTAATCATAAGTATCTATTCTTTCCATCCCCTCAATTTTTCCACTAATTCTATTATTTAACTTTAAATAACTTAAAGCTTCTTCCAATTGTTGTAAAACACTTCCAACACTAGTTATTTTTCTATCAATAAATTCTTTTTTTACACCATCTTTATATACAGCCATTTTTATTAAATAAGGACACTGATCTGATAATAGTAATCCTAAATTTGTATATTTATCTTTATCATTAATTATTCCTAAAGTCTTTTGTTCTCTAATACCAAAGGCAATATTTTTTTCTTTAAAAATACGTTCTGTATACATAAAAGTTAAATTTTGATTGATACTAATATTTTTTTCAAAAGTAATTCCAGATGATTCTACAATCATATCCCTAATAGAATCTCTATTAGCAGGTTGACTAGTAGCACCTAATCTAATATAAACACCTTCACTTGTCATTCCTTTTGATTTAATATAGTAAGGTTTATTTGTTCCTTGTAACACTTCAATGATAATAATGTCTTTACCATCTTCTTTTTCTATTCTTGGTGCAACTAAGAAGCTAATATCTGGTTCAATACTATCATGAAGTTTATTACTAATTTTATCTAAATCTTCTTTAGCATTTTCTAAACCACATACACTACCATCATCATTATATCCAATAATTATAGTACCTCCAGAGGAATTGCAAAAAGCAATAACTTCTTTTACTAAGGAATTACTTATTTCTCTTTTAAACTCTATTTTTTCATTTTCATATTTCATAACATTCACCTTACATTAAATATATCATCATAATTTTAATAAATCAACTTTTCGTTCACTTTCGTTCATTTTTACCATACTTTTTCCTTATTTATTAATACTTTTCGTTCATTTTCGTTCATTTTCGCTCATTTTCTGTTTCTCTAATTATATAAATAGGTCTACCTTTAACTTCTGTATATGTTTTAGAAATATAAGCTCCACTTATTCCAGTACAAAATAGTTGAATTCCACTCAAGAAAAACATAATACATACTAAAGATGGCCAACCTGCAACAGGATCTCCAAATATTAAAGTCCTAATAATAATGAAAATAATAGCAATTAAAGCAATTAAACAAAATAATACTCCAACAATTACTGCAATTGTTAAAGGAACAGTAGAATACCCTATAATTGCATCAATTGCATAAGTAAATAATTTAAAGAAACTCCATTTACTATTACCTGCTACTCTTTTAGGAACTTCATAAGTCAACCATTTAGTTTTAAATCCTACAAAACTAAATATTCCTTTACTATAACGGTTATATTCTTTTAATTCTAATACTGCATCAACCACTTGTCTTGTCATTAGTCTAAAATCCCTTGCCCCTGGTACCATCTCTACTTTAGATAATTTCGATATTAATTTATAGTAACAACTTGTAAAAAATCTTCTAACTACTCCATATTCTTTATGAGCATCTGTCTTAAGAGCAACTATATCAACATCTTCTGTTGTAATAATTTTATACATTTTCTCTATAAGTTCTGGAGGTTCTTGTAAATCAGCATCAAGTAATGTTAGAAAATCTCCAGTACTATATTCAAGCCCAGCATAAATAGCCGCTTCTTTTCCAAAATTCCTTGAAAAAGAAATATATCTAATATTTTTATCCTTCTTTGAAAATTCTTTAATAATAGAAAGAGTCTTATCACTACTTCCATCATCTATAAAAATAACTTCAAAAGAAACATTATTCATCTTTAGAATTACTTTTTTAATTGCTTTATAAAATATAGGTAGCGACTCTTCTTCATTATAACAAGGTACAATAACTGATATCTTATCCATAATATTCCTCTATTCTAAAAATATTTTTCTAGTTACAAAGTTAAATATCATAACTATCGCTGTTGCAATTATCTTAGCAAATAAATAATAAATATTTAAGAAGTCTACTGTTATCCACATAATTGCATTATTAAGTATAAGTCCTAAAACACTAAATATAATAAAAATAATAAATTGTTTTTTAGCATCTTTTTCTTTATTAACATCAAATACCCACTTAACACTTGCAATATAATTATAAATAACAGAAATACAAAATGATAAAGTATTAGAAACAAGTACTGGAAAATGACAAAATTCTCTAAATATATAAAGAAAAACAAAGTCAATTACAAAAGCAGTACCTCCAACAATACCAAACTTAAATATTTGAATTAATAATTTTCTTGTTTTAGCATTAAACTTTAAATGCAAAATACTACATACTTTATCAAATAACCATTCTAACTTATCTTTTTTCATACTTTTCTCCTTAACACATATAGTATAACATGAATTATATAACTAGTCTAAATAATTCTTTAATACATCTGTAACTACATTATAACCATCACCATTTAGATGTAATCCATCACCACTATATTCCTCTTTTAAATTACCATCTTCATCAAGTAACTGATCATACATATTTATATAAGTATAATTATTTGAAGTACAATAGTCCTTAATACTTTCATTTATAGTTTTAATATCATCATTATTTCTACTACCAACCATTCTTTTGTTAGTATTCGAATTAACAGGATAAATACTTTCTACATAAATCTCTGTTTGTGGTTCTCTTTTATTAATATCTGAAATAATCTTTTCTATATTGGAAATAACTTCGTCTACTTCAATATTAGAATTCAAATCATTAGTACCAATCAAAAGGAATACCTTAGAGGGATTATATACATATACTCTATTAGTCATATCGTTTAATATATCCTCAGTAGTATCTCCAGATATACCACTATTCACAACAGGTAGTCCTTCATAATACTTGTCTAAATCATAATAATATGTAATTGAATCTCCTAAAAACAAGTAATTAGTATAATCTTCCTTTAAAGTTTCTATCTGTTTCTCATAATCTTTTTTATTCTCTTCAATAGTTGTATTTAGACTATCAACTGATGAATCTAAATTATTAACTCTTAACAAAAAAAAGGCATTAACAAACAAACTAATTACTAAAACAATTAAAATAAGTTTATTATTACTTTTTTTATGACTATCTTTAACTGAATTATTTTTATAATAAATTCTTTTATTTTTTTCAAGTCTAGTAGTATACTTTTTCTTTTTTGTTTTTTTACTCGTAGTCTTACTCATAACACTTCCCCTTTTCATGTCAATAAAAGTATACCACAAATATTAATAGTTTAATATTAAAAGAAAAAGACTTGACATTATTTGCCAAGTTCTTCATGCATCATTTCTTTTATTTTATCAATATCAGTGAAAAACAAATTAATTCCTTGTTTCTTTAAAGCTAATAATGAATTAAAATTTTGTAAAATCTCATCTTTTAAATTATCAGCAACTCTAGCAGGAGCACCATTTATTGTATGTGGATGATCTATATATTTTTCTAATGTAGGAAAAGCATTTTGCAATAATATGACAGATTTCTTTTCGGCAATTTCTCTTATCATTATAGAACGACAATCTCCATATTTCTTAACCTTTTTATCTATTATAGGTTGATACTTAGAAACTTTACTACTTAATGGAATAAACCATAATATATCCTTATCTTTAATCGTAAAGTAAGTAGGTCTTGCTCGTCCATTTTCATGATTTATCATTAAACCTTTGTCATTAATCTTATCAAAAAATTCATCTTTTATATGATAAATATATCCTGTTTGGACCTTCATTTTATAAGCACCCCCAATAACAAATATAACTTGTAACTAAAATATATCAAATTATAACTTTGTTTGCAAGTACAAAAGTTCTATTTTTAGAAAAAAGAAAACTTTATTCAAAAGAATAAAGTTTTCAAACATTTTCGACCGAGATCATTTATAACTCGCACCACTCGGAAGCGACTAACATTTCGCGATTGGAATCATTTATAACCCGCACCATCCATAAGCGGCTAACATTTACATATTACATTTCTTAAATGCAATAATAATATACTATATATTGACATAAATGTCAATAAGTATACATTTATATTATATTCGTAGGTTTAAGAAATATAACTGTTTTTATAGTTAAAATAATAACCAAAAGACTTGATATTATTTACCAAGTCCCTTTGCTTCCATAAATAAGCTTTCATCAATTGTTATATCTTTATTAGTACCAGTTACTTTATTAAGATAATAATTATATTTCTCATTATCTAGCATTTCATAACCATCATTATATAACTTATTTAGCACTTCATCATCTTTACCAAATTGTTTATAAGTTAAATCTGCTAAATAATAATTACTATCATCAACTGGGACTAAAACAAATCTATACTTATAATCAAATCCTAAATCGTCAGTATCTACTATATAAGCAAGACATGACATATCTTTTAGATTCTCATATAAATACCAATTATATACTAAACACATTCTTTCATAATCTCATCCATCTAAGTCACTTTTAGTATTTTCTATCGCTTTTCTAATAATAAATTCTTTATTTAGATTAGCAATTTAAGCATTCTATCATATAAAGACATATTAATTCTCTAATTTAGCTTTTGCAGCAGCAAGTCTTGCCACAGGTACTCTAAATGGACTACAAGAAACATAGTTAAGACCAACTTTATGACAAAAAGCTATACTCTTAGGATCTCCTCCATGTTCTCCACAAATTCCAAGTTTAATATCTTTTCTTGTACTTCTACCAAGTTCAGCAGCCATTTTTACTAACTTACCTACACCAACAGTATCTAGGCTTGCGAAAGGATCATTTACAAATATTTTCTTCTCATAGTAATCACTCAAGAACTTAGAAGCATCATCTCTTGAGAATCCATAAGTCATTTGGGTTAAATCATTAGTACCAAAACTGAAGAACTCTGCTTCTTCTGCTATTTTATCTGCTAAAAGAGCTGCTCTTGGTATTTCTATCATAGTACCTACTTTATATTTTAAATCACTGTTATTATCTTTAATAATAGCATCAGCTGTTTCAACTACTATATTCTTAACATATTTTAACTCATTAACATCTCCTACTAAAGGTATCATAATTTCAGGTGTTACTTTAATACCCTCTTTTTCTACTTCTAAAGCAGCATTTATAACAGCTTTTGTTTGCATAACAGCAATCTCAGGATAAGTAACGGCAAGACGACATCCACGATGACCCATCATTGGATTAAATTCTTTTAGTGACTCTACTTTATTCTTTAAAGAAACAAAGTCCATATCTAAGTCTTTGGCAAGAGCTTTAATCTCATCATCAGTATGAGGTAAGAACTCATGTAGTGGTGGATCTAAGAATCTAATAGTAACTTCATAACCATCCATTACTTTAAATAACTCTTTAAAGTCATCTTTTTGATAAGGTAAAATCTTATCTAGTGCTTCTTCACGTTTTTCTAAAGTTGGAGCGACTATCATCTTTCTAAAGTTAAATATACGTTCACTATCAAAGAACATATGCTCTGTACGGCAAAGTCCAATACCTTTAGCTCCAAAATCTCTTGCAACTTTAGCATCTCTTGGATTATCAGCATTAGTTCTAACTTCCAGGTCTGCTATCTTATCAGCCCAGTTCATGAATGTCTCAAAGTTTCCACTAATAGATGCAGGAACTGTTTTTATCTCTTCTCCATAAACATTACCAGTTGAACCATCTAAACTAATATAGTCTCCTTCTTTAAATACTTTACCGTCTTTAGTAGTTAAAGTTTTCTTATTAACATCAACTACTACATCAGAACAACCTGATACACAACAAGTACCCATACCACGAGCGACAACAGCAGCATGGGAAGTCATTCCACCTCTAACTGTTAAAATACCACGAGCAATATTCATACCTTCAATATCTTCTGGAGATGTTTCTTCACGAGCAAGAATTATATCTTCTACTCCATCATCATGAGCCTTCATAACGTCTTCGGCACTAAAATATAAATGTCCTGTAGCAGCCCCAGGTGAAGCAGCTAAACCTTTACCAATAACTTTCGCTTTAGATAAGGCATCTTTATCAAAAGCAGGATGTAATAATTGTTCTAGTTGTTTAGGTTCTACTCTTAAAAGCGCTTCTTCTTTACTTATCTTACCTTCATTAACAAGTTCTACAGCAATTCTAAGAGCAGCTTCTGCCGTTCTTTTACCACTTCTAGTTTGAAGCATAAATAATTTACCATTTTCAATAGTAAACTCCATATCTTGCATATCTTTATAATGGTCTTCTAGTGTTTTACATATCTTAACAAACTCTTCATAACATTCTGGCATAACTTCTTTTAAAGTATCAATAGACTGTGGAGTTCTAATACCTGCAACTACATCCTCACCTTGTGCATTAATTAAATATTCTCCATATAACTTAGCTTCTCCAGTAGCAGGATTTCTAGTGAATGCAACACCAGTACCACTGCTTTCACCCATATTACCATAAACCATCTCTTGAACATTAACAGCAGTACCCCAGTCTCCTGGAATATCATTAAGACGTCTATAAGTAATCGCTCTATCATTATTCCAACTTCTAAATACAGCTTTAACCGCTTCTATTAGTTGTACTTTAGCATCTTGTGGGAATTCCTCACCTGCATGTTTTCTATATTCTTCTTTATATCTATCTACAACTTCAACTAAGTCATCAGCCGTTAAATCAGTATCAAGTTCCACATTCTTCTCTTTCTTAATATCTTCAAATAAATATTCAAAAGAACTCTTTGGAAAGCCCATAACTACATCTGCAAACATTTGAATAAAACGACGATAGCAGTCATAAGCAAATCTTTTATTATCAGTAAGTCTTGCAAGTGTTTCTACTACTTCATCATTCATACCAAGGTTAAGGATGGTATCCATCATTCCTGGCATAGAGCTTCTTGCCCCACTTCTAACTGATACTAATAATGGATTTTTATCATCTCCCATAGTCTTACCAGTTAACTTTTCAAGATTAGCAAGTTCTTTAAAGATTTCTTCTTTAATATCCTCACTAATCTCTTCATTATCTTTATAGTATTTTAAGCAAGCTTCAGTTGTTACAGTAAACCCACGAGGTACAGGTAATCCTATTCTTGTCATTTCTGCAAGATTAGCTCCTTTTCCTCCTAACAACTCTCTCATATCCTTATTGCCTTCACTAAAGGCATAAACATATTTCATTTAATCACTATCCTTTCGCTATAAAACAAGTATAACAAAGATAGTTTATTTTTTAAAGAAAAAATTGCTACTAAAAATACGACATGATATACTAATAGCAAGGAAGTGAGACTATGAATAAAAAAAGAATTTTATTAAAGTTATCAGGAGAAGCTTTAAGTGGTTCTAAAGATAATGGTATTGACTTTGAAAGAGTAATAGAAATTGCTAAAGAAGTTAAAGATTGTCTTGATATGGGCTTTTCTATTGCAATAGTTGTAGGAGGAGGAAACTTCTGGCGCGGTAAGGCGAATGACTTTATGGAGCGACAAACATCTGATTATATAGGCATGCTTGCAACTACTATGAATGCTCTAGCTTTACAAGATGCTTTTAGACAAATAGGTGTTCCAGTAAGAGTAGAAACTGCTATTGAAATGAGAAAAGTTGCCGAGTTCTATCTACGTGAAAAATGTGAGAAACATCTTGAAAAAGGTAGAGTTGTAATATTTGGTTGTGGTACAGGTAACCCATTCTTTTCAACTGATACGGCATCAGCTTTAAGAGCAGCAGAGATTAATGCCGATATTTTAGTAAAAGCAACTAATGTAGATGGTATTTATGATAAAGATCCTAAAAAGTATAAAGATGCTAAATTAATTAAAGAAACAACATATAATGAAGTATTAAATAAAAAGTTAAAAGTAATGGACTTAACGGCAATTACTCTATGTATGGAGGAAGCAATTCCTATTATTGTCTTCAATATAAATAAACCTGGTATGTTAAAACAAGCTCTTATTACTGATGATATAGGTTCTATTGTAAAGTAGGTGTATTATGTATCCATTTAAAATATTAAATAAAAAGAAGTATGCATTATGCTTCCTTAATGCTTTTTTAGAAAATTTATGTCTTTATCTAATGCCAGTAGTTTTATCAGTCTATTTAACTGTTCCATTTACCTTAGATAAATTTAAAATGCTAATAATTTTAACTATTACTCTTAAAACTTTAGAAATACTTTTCAATATAATATGGCAATTAAAAACAGAACCATTTTTAGAAAGCACTCATAAAAATTTACATCTAGCCTATTTTAAAAGACTATGTAACATGAGTCTTTCTAAGCTTAATAATAATCATACTGGTTTTTTAAAGAAACAAATAGATGTAGTCAGTGATGAAACACAAATTCTATTAGATAATTTAATGATGACAATAAATGGGTTTGTCATCGCTATTACTATATTTTTAATTCAAGTTTTCAATCAAAGCTTCTTTATTTTTATTATTTGTATTATCTTTATTATTTTAATTGTAATCTACAATGTTGTTATTACTAAATCTAATGTAATAATTCAAAATGATTATAACGATAAATATGCTAAATACAATGCTATTAGTGTAGACTTTATAGAAAATATTAAAGTAGTCAAAAACTATGATGCCCTTAATTATGTTTTAAATAAAATAAATAGCAGTTTCAATCTTATTAAGAAACCTTTAAAAAGAATATGTGTTTATAGATCCTTGAGAGTTGATGGGATTAATGCTTTAATTTATACTATGTATGCTATACTTTTAATAAGTTTATTTATAAGTATGAAAAATGGTAATGATGTTTTCAGTTATATTGTTTTCTACTCTTCTATGTTTAGTGGTCTTAACACAGAATTAAGAGGAGTCGGTAATCTATTCGCTCATCTTAATAAATTTAAATCTGCTAATAATCAAATAGAAAAACTTTTAATCGAAGAAGAAAAACAACCTAAATTTAAAAACTTTAATAATATTACTTTAAAAGATATAGAGTTTAAATATAGTAAGAAAAGTAAAAATGTTATAAATATACCTTACTTCAAGGTAGATAAAAAAGATAAAGTAAGTATAATGGGAGAATCTGGTCAAGGTAAATCTACTTTTCTTAATCTATTCTGTAGATTTTATAAGATAGATGATAATAAATATTTAGTTAATGGTAAAGAAAGCAGTAAAGCTCCAGATGTCGCTTATATTTCTCAAGAAACAGATTTATTTGATTTATCTATTAGAGATAATCTCTTACTAGGTAAAAATATAAGTGATAAGAAATTAAATGAATATCTAAACCAAGCAGGACTTCTTGATTGGATTAATAGTCTAGAACATGGTCTTGATACTATAGTTGGTGAAAAAGGTATAAGACTATCTACTGGTCAAAAACAAAGATTAAATATTATTAGAGGAATTCTTTTAGATAAAGAAATATACATTTTAGATGAACCAACTTCTAATTTAGATATTCTATCTGAAGAAAAGATTTATGATATGATAAATAAGTACTTAAACGATAAAACTTTAATTATTGTAACTCATAGACCTAAGTTAAGAGATATATGTAATAAACATTATTATTTTAAAGATAAAGAAATGATTTTAGAAGATTAAAAGCCCACGTAACGTGAGCTTTTTAGTAACATGGTAGGACTCCCAGTACCTACATATATTCTTTCAGGATATAACCTTACTCAAACTTACTAGTAAATAGTAAGCGTAGTGCAAGAAGATAATTTACACCCTCATGTTTTTCTAATAACTATTATATCAAAAGATACTATCTTGTAAACAAAATTCTTTTATATTTTAGCTACAAACAAAGCCTTAAAAATTTACTAACTATATTTCTCAAATTTTCATTTTTAGCATATCTAGCTACTATAACATTAGAACTTATTCTATTACTTCTGTTATTTCGTTATCGTACTCACTATAGTAATTCGCTACTAAATTAAATACAATTGAATCTACTTTAGTACCATGATACCAAATCTGTAAAGCATATTTATTATTATCATAATATGCTTTTAAAAATTCATTATCTTCACATACATACTCAAATTTATAATTTAATGACTCATACCATTCTTTCCATTTTATTAAATTTTTAATTTTTTCTATATTTTGCTCATTATCAATAATGTAGTTTATCTTTTTAAACAAGTTTTCAATATTTTGTGGATATATTTGTTTTTTATCCATCACTGATTCCTCCTTTATAATTAGTTATCGGACAAAAATCGTAAATATCATAATTTTCTTGATTATAATTCTTATTAGGGTAAATCAAATGATGATAATCAATAAAAAGAACTGAAAAAACATTTGACCGTCTTATTCCGAATAATCTTATACCACTACTAATACCAAGTTGCCAAACGTGATATTCGTTAATATTGTTATTTAAAAACAGTTCAAAATCTCTATCACTATAGTCATCACCTTTATAAGACTTAAATAAAGCTTTTACAACATCAATTACAACAGAATATTCTTTTGTATCAGTTAAAATTGCATGAGAATGACTTTTTGTTTCCTTTTTTACATTATCAAAAGAAAATTGAATCAAAGCAGGTATATCAGTTTCAAAAAGTCTCTTAAATTTTTCAAAGAATTGATTCGCATTTTTTAATTTATTAGTAAAGTTTTCTGTTTTAACACATCTAAAACAAAACGGAAAAAGAGAAAAGTCTATACAAATATTTTTATTATCACTATTAAACTGATTCATTAAATAATATTTCCTTAAATGTTACAAATATATCTTCATCTTTAAGTAAATTGTTAGAAGCATCTATAGGTGATAGTCCTTTCCTAGCATTTATCCATGGTTGTTGACTATGAGAAATATTTTCTAATTCATCAGCACTGTATTTACCATAAATTTCGATTGTTTTATTTAATGCATTCATCACTTCTTGATTAAAATTAAATTTTTCTACACTCTCAATTGATAACAAATTCACACCATTATTTTTATATAAAGAATAAATTTTAGGATCAACAGGCCCATGAACCCATGCTTCAAATTTATTCTTAAATAAGAAATTATTTAGGTTGTTTGAATCACTATTATTTTGAGCTAAATAAATACCATAACTAAAATATAATAACTTTTGTAATTTTTTATGAGTCATTGGCTCTGTATGCAAAAACCATTTAGCAATTTCATAAATATCATTAATGGCAACATTCATATTCACACCTCCAATATATATTCAAATTAATTATTTTTTTATAATTGTAACCTAAGTTTATAACGCAAATGTATATATGTCAATATATCTTTTATAATTAAATAAGTCACTAGTTGCACAGTATGGCTGTTTAATATATAATCAGTCATTTCTTTAGTTTCAAATAAATCTCTGTACTTTAATATTTAATGCTAATTCTAATAATATGTTTACTTTTTCAAGTTTATTTCTAGGTTTACTATTCATAGGACTACATAAAAAGTCTTGTAAATTATCTTTATATTTATCTTGTATAAAGTTTTCAATGATAGTAATATTTTTTTATCCCCAAGCATACCTTACCTTGAAGAATCAATTCTCTTTTTCATTTTGTTGTCCTCTTTACATTAGCGAGTAAATGTATAGAGGAAACCACATCACTATTACACACTCTAAATAATTTTATATCTTATAAACTTTATTTTTACCCTGTCTTATTCTTTGAAACTGCTCTTTTAAAGTACTCTTTGTATAATAAACTGCCCCTTTTAAATCAACTTCATCATCTAAAAACTCATAGTGTCTCTTATTACTTTCCCAAACACTTTCATGCCTTTCGATAAAATCATTATTAAGATAATCAGTATTTAGACTATAAATATCCCTAACTTTTCCTCTATCTTGAAGCATCTTTTCAAAATAATAGGAAAACTTAT
The DNA here is from genome assembly GCA_944332025.1 of uncultured Bacilli bacterium. Lineage (GTDB taxonomy): Bacteria > Bacillota_I > Bacilli_A > RF39 > UBA660 > Onthousia. The sequence goes on along the minus strand of CALVJB010000007.1, from coordinate 23,590 downwards.
CTAAGTCATAATCTCCACCATGTAAGTGATAAATATCATAGAAGTCTTTTGTTCTTGTATTTAAAACATCTGTCTTAGTAGACTCAGCGATAATACATAATTTCTCTGCTAAAGTCTCTTCCATAGAAGGTACTACTACTTCGTATTCTTCATCCATTGAAAACACTTTAGGTACTAACTTTAATTGTTTCTCATAAATACAAGGATGATTTTCTCTATAATCTATACCTATTGGATGATTAATCTTTCCATACTTAGCAGCGATTGGAAACTTAATAATACCTGTATTAGTTCTCCTAGGTTCTTCTCTTAACTTATAATCAAAATCATTATTCCCCTCTTTATCACACATAGCATGTATTAAAAGAATTAAAGGGTCATGATGGTCTATTGTACTAGTTAAATCTATATCAGTAATTGGTCTAACTATTTTACCTAAATGAACTGCTTGAGCGAAGCTTCCTTTAACTATTATATCCATACTTTTATCTATTTTACTTAAACGATAGAGTAAATCTCTTGAAAAGAATGTATTATAAACATTGGTTATACTAATATTAAGTCTTTTAGATTCTTTATTTAAATATGACTTTAAACTATCACAGTTCTTAAATTCGTTCATTTCAACCATCCCCTTTAGATGGCTAAATTATACCATAAAGTATACCAAAAGTCAAAATTTAGAATTGTATTTTCTCTATTTTCCTATTATAATATAACATATTTAGAAGTAAGGACGTGGTAATATGTTTTTAATATGTATGTTAATGCCTGCTAGTATTTCTATTCTTATAGAAAAAAGAATAGATAAAACTAACAAAAGTACAAGTGATTTAGTATTAAAGTATTTATTTTATACATTTCTAATCACAACGATTATGAATACTTTTATTTATATTTTTAGTAGTGATAATTCCTTAAATTATCAAAATTCTACTTTTACTTATGATTTTTGTTTAAAATATATGTGGCTTAGTCTAATAGTCGCTATTATCTTACCATATATATTAAAGGTAATAAGTGCTAATATAGATATAAATTTAGAGATAAGGAAAAAAGTAAAAAATGAAAAAAAGAAAAAAGAGAAAAAAAGAAGTAGTAAAAAAAGAAGTAAAAATAAGTAAATTCATTTTATACTATTTTCTAATATTTCTAGCACTTGTTATTATCTTTGGTACAAATTGGGCTTTAGATAAAGCACAAATTAATAATTTTGAACAAATATTACTTACTTTAACTAATTCTGTAAGTACTGCTAGCAATGAGATGATTATAAGTTTTATTAAAGATTGTATATTAATTTCTTTAATACTAACTATTATTATCTTTTTAATAGCAAAACTATTTAATAATATAGAAGTATTTATAAAAATTAAGATAAAAAGTAAAACAATAAAAATAAATTTCTATAAGATTATAAGTTTTTTCTTTATAGTAAGTTTAATTATCTACTCTACCTATCATGTTACCAGTAGTTTATACATATATGACTATATTAAATATAATAATATAGAATCTAATTTCTTTGAAACACTATATGTTAATCCTAAAAATGTAGATTTAGAATTCCCTGAAGAAAAAAGAAATTTAATATATATATTTCTAGAGTCTATGGAATCTACTTATGCTGATAAAGAAAACGGTGGTGCATATGATATTAATTACATGCCAGAATTAACAGAGCTTGCCAAAAATAATATTAACTTTTCTTCTAATAACTTAGTAGGAGGAGCCCATATGGCTTATAATACCTCTTGGACGATGGCTGCTATGGTTTCTCATACTTCAGGTATTCCTTTAAAAACTGTTTTTAATCAAGATGATGTAAGTACATATGAAGCAGGTACTACTCTTCCAGGAGCATATTCTATAGGTGATATCTTAAAAAAAGAAGGATATAGACAATATATTATGGTAGGTTCTGATTTAACATTTGGAGGAAGAAGAAACTACTTTGAAAATCATGGTAATTATACTGAATTTGACTATTATACTGCTATAGAAGACGGAATAATAGATGAAGATTATTATGTGTTTTGGGGTTATGAAGATGCAAAGTTATTTGATTATGCCAAAGAAGAATTAACAAAAATATCTAAAAGTGATAAACCATTTAATTTTACTATGTTAACAGTTGATACTCATTTTCCTGATGGTTATACTGATAATACTTGCAAAGATACTTATGATAACCAATATTTAACAGCAATAGACTGTTCAAGTGAGAAATTAGATGAGTTTATTAAGTGGATTAAGAAACAAGATTTCTATGAAAATACAACTATTGTATTAGTTGGAGATCATCTAAGTATGAATACTTATTCTTTTGATGAGATTGATTCTAATTATAATAGAAGTGTATATAATGTCTTTATAAATTCAGCAGTTAATACTGAATGCAACAAGAATAGAAGTTTTACAACCTTTGATTATTACCCTACTACTCTAGCCGCCTTAGGAGTTAAAATAAAAGGTGAAAGATTAGGTCTTGGTACTAATTTATTTAATTGTAAAGAGACATTATCAGAAGAACTTGGTAATGATTATATTGATAAAAAACTAATGGAAAATTCTCCATATTATAATGAGTGTATTGGAAGTACATGTAAAAAGGATAAGTAATGTTAATAATTACCTATCCTTTTTTATTTAGCAAGTAACTCACTAATTAAATTACTTATCTCAGTTGGATTATCCAAACTCATTCCCTCAATAAGTCTTGCTTCAGCATAAAGTATCTTGCTATATTTTTCTAATGTCTCAAAATCTTTATTTTCATATAAAGTTTTTAATTTATTAGCAATAGGATGTTCTTCATTAATCTCCATTACAGTAGTAGCTTTAACTCCAGTATCAGTTGGCATTGCATCCATTACTTTTTGCATTTCAACTGAAACATCACCTTTACTAGTTAAACATACAGGATGATTCTTTAAACGATGAGTAAACTCTACTTCATTAACACCATTATTTAAAGCATCATGCATCTTATTAAACATATCTTTATATTCAAGATTAACTTTCTTTAATTCTTCTTTTTCTTCATCACTTTCTAAATTAGCATCACTACTTGCTACATTGACAAAGTTTTTCTCTTTATAATTCATCATTACTTTAAAGACAAATTCATCTAAGTAATCAGTTAAATATAAGATATCTACTCCCTTTTCTTTAGCACTTTCAACTTGAGGTAATAAATCTATCTTATCAACAGTTTCACCACAAGCATAATAAATTGTCTTATCATCTTCACTCATATTAGAAACATATTCTGAAAGTGTAACCATTTTCTTCTCTTTAGATGAATAGAAAAGCAATAAGTCCTGTAATGTTTCTTTAGCCATACCGAAAGATTCATAAATACCTACTTTAAGTTGCATTCCAAAGTCTTTAAAGAACTTCTCATAGTTTTCTCTTGTCTCTTTAAGCATTTTCTCTAATTCTTTCTTAATCTTAGATTCAAGGCTTTTAGCGATAGATTTAATTTGATAATTATCTTGTAGAGCTTCTCTTGAGATATTTAAAGATATATCTTCACTATCTACAACACCTTTAACAAAACTAAAGTAATCAGGTAAAAGATCAGAACATTTATCCATGATTAGAACACCTTTAGAATAAAGTTCAAGTCCTTTCTCATAATCTTTAGAATAATAATTATATGGAGCATGACTTGGTATAAATAAAAGAGTTGTATATGAACATCTTCCTTCTACTTCACTACGTATTACTTTTAAAGGTGCTTCATAGTCATAGAATTTATCTGTGTAAAATGAATTATAATCTTCTTCTTTTACACTACTCTTCCCTTTCTTCCAAATAGGAACCATACTATTTAGTATTTTATCTTCTATTTTTTTCTCTTCTTTATCATCTTTTTTAGTAGTAGTCTCTACTTCCATCTTTATAGGATAAGAGATATAATCAGAATATTTCTTAACTAATCTTTCTAGAGCATAGTCTTCTAAATATTCATCATAATTATTATCTTCATTATTCTCTTTTAAATGAAGAATAATCTTAGTACCGTTCTTTTCATAATCAGTTTCCTCGACAGAGTAGCCATCAGCACCTCTTGATACCCAACGATAAGCTTTATCACTGTCATAAGCTTTACTAATAACTTCTACTTCATCACTAACCATAAAACTAGAATAGAAACCTACACCAAACTGTCCTATAATAGCCATATTTTTATCATCAGACATTTTCTCTTTAAATAACTCTGAACCACTCTTAGCGATAGTACCTAAATTATTTTCAAGTTCAACATCAGTCATACCAATACCATTATCAACAATAGTTAAAGTACGATTGTCTTTATCAGGTATAAGTCTAATCTCTAAGTCTTTCTTCTTAACCTTAATATTTTTATTAGTAAGTGATTCATAATAAAGTTTATCTATAGCATCACTTGCATTAGAGATTAACTCTCTTAAGAATATCTCCTTATTAGTATAAATAGAATTAATCATTAAATCTAATAATTTCTTAGATTCTGCTTTAAATTGTTTTTTCTTCAAATTAATCACTCTTCTTTCTTATTTACATTAAGTAGAATAACACTCGAATTAGCAATTGTCAATAGTGAGTGCTAAAAAACTAATTAATAAACATACCAGCATATTTAATTAATTCAATTATAGAAGTACTTAGCTCAGTAACATCCTTTATTTTTGTTAAAGTTACATTTAAAGCATTCATAAAAGCTTTTAGTCTTCCCTTTTTTATAGGACTTTCTTTTATTTCTTGTTCTATCCCTAAAACATTATCCATTATATCTTCTTGTAATTGTATATCATGAACATCTGTTATATTATTTTTTATCTTATTAATTATATCAGTAAGTTGATTATAACTATTTTTTACCAAAGTTATATTAGAAGTATTCTTTGTAAATACTGCCTGTTCACTGTTTATAATAACATTAAAATCCTCATCTTTATTATATATCATTTCAAAATATTTTTTTTGAAAATTATCATTAATAGCATTAATAAATGGCAATATTATTTTATTATTAAAACCATCTATTTGATCCTGAAACTGTTTAGTAGAAGAATAAGGAATACTATATTTTCTATACGATATATCATTATTAGTAATATATTTTAATATTTGATATACATATGAAATCTCTTTTTCTTCTTCAACAAAATTATTAAATATATTATTACCATAACCTGCTACTACTTTCTTAACATCTTCTTCTATATTAAAATGATCATTTTCACTAACACAAGAATTAATAAAATCACTTATTAATTTATTATTATCTATATAATGAATTAATCTCTTTAAATTAACATCAAAAACATCATAATCACTTGTTAACAATCTTTTAGAAATATTCTTAAACTCTATATTATTGTTAATTAGAGCTTTTCCATCAATAATATCTTCCATCACTACCTCCATAAATAGATAATAAATTTACTAGTTTTTAATTATTATTTTAATATTACTATAATCATAAGATAATTCTTCTAAAACTTGAACTAATAAACGCATTAAAGTTTCTGTATCATAATGAGTTTCTATATATAATCCATCACATATTTCTATAGGAGCATGCATAATATCTTTTTTTTTAGATAATCTACTTCTAACTTTTCCCAATAATTTATCGCTTAATGCAAATAACTTATTTTTCATTTCTTGGTCTTTAACTACTTCTTGTAATATAGATTGTACTACCCTTTTCCAAGTAGGAGTAATAATCCTATTCTCACCTATTGTAACTGCAATAGGCTTTCTTCCTTTAAAACCAGTAACATTTGTAATAGGATAAACACTTTCATAAATAGATTCATAGGGATTAATATTTAAATTTTGTTTCTCAATATTTGTAACTATCTCATCAAAAGCTGCATTAATCATAGTAATAATCTGATTCTGCTTTTCTCTTATTTCTTTTATTGTATTCATATCACTTCACCTCGTAAATATAATATAGCACGTGCCGCACTATAAATCAACACTTATTTTAAAAAAATGTAAGAAAATAAGACATTCCCTTACATTTTAACTCTTTAACACCCTAATTTTATCTATATTAACAACAATTTCTCTAATCAAAAAATTTATTATCATTATGCCACTTTAAAAAATTCCTTCGCTCATCAGTCATTAATTTATCTTGTAACCTCATATCTTCACTAATATTAGATAATTTTCTATCATCTTTAGTTAAACTCTTAGAAATCATAACCTTTCCTGTCTCATATTCAAAAGAAATCAATCCTGAATCAAACAACTTATCATGTTGAGCACATAAAAGTAAACCATTATTATTTTTTGCTTTATCATAAATATTACATAAAGAAGAATCTTTTATATGACTAGCAAGTAATAGATTATCATTTTTTATTCCACATAACCAACAAAAACTACCATATTCTCTTTTTAGTCTTTCTTTAAATATTAATTGAGCTTGAGATAAACGAACCCTTGTACTAACTGTACGATTGCCTTCTATTCCATATTTATCTGCAAGTCTATTTAGAATCTTTTCTTCTTTTTCATATTCAGAAATTAAATGTCTCTCAGTTATATCTAATCTATAAGTTTTATTAAATATTCCTTTTTTCAATGCCCTAATATTAAAGTATACATCTCCATCTTTACAATATGCATATTTTAAAAACTCTAATAGTTGTAACAAGCTTGGAACTCTATTACCAGCAGTACTTGCCCCATGTCCTTTTCTAATATATGGAGTCTTAGTATAAAATTCACATAACTCACTAAAAATACCTTCCATAAATTTATCTTTATTCATTACTAATTCATCAGTATCTATATTATCTAAATCTAAAAATATACATAGATCTTTAAAAATAATAGTTTGTCTAAAGACTTCTTCAAAGACATTTACAATATTTAAGGCATTATGCTCTTTTAAAAATTTTAATGTATACTTTGGATTACTTTTATGTTCAAATACTGGCATTATAGCATTTTCTACTAAAATATTATAAATCTTCATTCCTTGAGGTGTTAACCTTGTATAATAGACATTACTACTACCATCTACTATTGAATCTAATCTTACTAGACCAAGTCCTATCATAAACTCAATACACCAAGCACTACCAATATTATTTGCAAATGTATCATTACGATTACCTGGTCTATGTTTTAATATTCCATCTCCCGCATATATAATATAATTTAGAATTCTTCCAATCTGAGCAGGACCAGAAAGAAGATTTTTAAACTCTATCCCCTCTTTATCTATAAATACATATTTCTTCATAATTCCTCCTAATTATAAGCGACAAATAACACCTCATTTATATCAATAGCACCTTTACCCTGTGTTGAATGCTTATACTCCTTTTCAATTAGTTTAACATGTTTAAATATTTTTGAAAAGATAAATTCTAACTCATCAATAGGAACTAAACCTTTAGTAGAATAACTAAGTACTACTTTTTTATTTTCTTTAGATAGAATAGTTAACATACTTTTAAACTCTTCTTTTACAGTACTTCTAAGAGAAAAATTAGACATAAATCTATCTGTTCTATATTTAGCTTTAAACTCAAGAGTTGGATTATCATACTTTGTTACTGTTTCCAAGACATGATAAAATCTTGAATATTGTTCTCCTGTATATGGTGTATCTATATAAACACAAGATACATCTTTAAATTCTTCTAATTTAAATAATTCTTTATAATCTAAATTAAAACACTTATTATGATATGAAGAGAAAACCAAGTCCTTAAAGTCATCACATTTAGTAACAAACTCATCAAAGATACTTTTCTTTCTAAGAGCTACCACTCTTTTATGATCTTTTGGTAAATACTGAGCAAAATGTCCTGAAGTAGATTCACATTTACTCATAGCATACATCAAAGCAGTTAAATATAAATCTTTTTTATACTCATTATCTATTTGTTCTATTGCATATCTTATAGAATCAATCTCAATACATTGGTCCTTTGAAAAATAAGTATCAGAAAAATTAACTTCAAAGAAATTATATTTACGTAATTTTAAATTTTCTTCATACTTAGCTTTTAAGTCTTTTATAGCAGTATTTGAATCTAATCTAATAGTATTATTTTCTATAATCGCTTTAGTTATTACATAACTATAATACTGAATATCATTTGTATAAACTGTATTTCTATTCTTTAAAGCATAAGCAACTGCCCCAGTCCCAGACATTAAATCACAAATTACTTCTCCCTTTTTAGTTATTTTCTTAATTTCTGGAATAATAAAATCTAATAATTTATTTTTATTACCCATATATCTTATGGTTCTTATTTTCTTATAATCATTCATTATCATCTTTCTCCCAAATAATAATATTGTCATTTAATATAATATCACTATAAGTATTTCTAGCAGTTGTTAAAGATCTACTATTATCATTAATTTTATCTAAGAAAACATCTAATAATTTAAAGCCATTATTTAAAGCGATAAGTGTTAAAAATTTACCTGTATCTATCTTTATCTTCTTTACATTACTCTCTGATATTTTAACAACAACTTTACCTTTATCTTTTAACATAAGATACATATTTTTAATTACTTTTTCCATATCTATAAAATATTTAGCAACTATATAAGCCTGTTTAGAATCTATTTTTCTTAACTCTTCTATCTTCTCATTAATTAAAGAATAATCTGTTAAAATATGTTCATCTATATCTTTCTTAGCAACCTTATCATTACCTACCATAACTTTTGCTAAAGAAGAATATTCGTCTTGACTTTTTAAATATTCTAAAAAATACATCTCTAATTTCATTGTTTCAATATATCTAACAGATGAAATATAAGGAGGATTTGTTACAAAAAGATCTATAGTATTTTTATATTTTGAAAAATCATCATTTACTGAATCTCCATTAAAAATCTCTATATTTGTATTTTCAATATTTTCATAATTTTTAAAATATTTCGTTCTTTTTCTAATAGCATTTATAAATGTTTTCTTTGCATCTTTATGTATTTTTCCTTCAGACTCTAACTTTCTAATTCTTTTACTTATACCTGGAAAAACATGTTGAGGATCAGCATTACTTACATTTCTAATAATACTAGAAATAACTGCAAAATAAAAGTCTTTATAACTCTCTTTATCTTTTAAAGATAATTTAGATTTATCAATAACATCTTTTATAGTCGCTTCAATAACTAATAAATCTTCAATAACCTTAGGTTTAAACCAATGATCTAAATTAACACAAAAAGGTATATTTCCTTTTTTTAATTTACTAATATAAATATCATCATATAGTTTAACTTCTATTTCTTTATTAAAGTTTTCTAACTTCTTAACATCATAAGTTGTTGTCTTAACCTTAGATATAAAAGCAGATAAAGGATTAATTTCAAATCCTATAAAATTCCTCCCTAAAAGCTTAGATTCTACAGCAACTGTACCTGAACCAGAAAATAAATCTCCAACAGTATCTCCCTTTTTAGTAAACTCTTCTATAAAAGTTCTTGGTATAGCAGGTATTAGTTTACCAAAATATCTATGAAAAGAATGAATATCAGCACGTCTTTCTTCTTTAACTCCATCTAATATTATTTTATATTTACTATTTTCATTAAAATTCCATTCCATAATTAATAATCAAGCATTAAAACTTGACATACCTCCATTTCTTTTGATGATAATTAACATTCGTCTTATTATCCCTATATAATTATAACATAGAAAATAGAAAAAACAATCAGTGAAAATACTGATTGTAAAACTTTTCTCTTATCTAAAAGTAACTTCCATATATAAAGTATCATGTATATAAGAGAATCTTTATATCTACTAAAGTTCATTAATTTACAAAAATAATTATATATGTTATTATGTTTTATAATATTAAAGAGGTGAATATATGTTTAAACAATTATTAACTCAAGTTCAAAATAAGTATAAAGAAAAGTTAGAAGAAAATGAAAAATATAAAGAATTATTAAATAAAGCGAACACACTTCCTAAATTTTATAATTATTCTCATACTGAACATAATAAACTAACTATAAGTTATAAATTACTTATGGATATATGTCCTGATTTAAATGAAAATGATGCAATTATTTTAAGAGGAGTTATTCCAATAGATGAACTTATATTATCTTGTGTTTATGCAACCGAGTGTAAAACTAACATTAAATTTTACTTTATAGCGACTACTAAATATCTATGGCTTATTAATACAGAAGGTCATATTAAATATAATTACCAAGATCTTACCATAGAAATTATAAAAAATAGTATGTTAAGTAAGACTATATTACTTAGTAATATGTTATTTAATATTAATGGATCTAATGAAATACTTTTAGAATTTATAAAGCTATTTCAAGATTCTAACTACAGAGAAAATGAAATTAATAAAAAGTTAGAGATACTATGTAATACTATACCAAGTGTTTATTATCTAAATGATATTGCTTCTGGTATTAGTATTGGTCTAAACAATGAGATTGTTTTTCATACGAAAACATTTCATTATAAATATAATATTAAGAATATTAAAAATTATGAATTATTACTAGATAATATTGTTGTAGAAGAAAAGAAAAGTAATCATAGAAATAGAATTACTGCAAATAAAAATAGTTGTCATGAAATGTCGATACGTATTACTACTGATAATAATACATTTTTTATTCCTATTTTAGAAAAAAATGCTTTTTCTACTCTATATTCATCTACTAGTAAAGAATTTAGAGAAAATATAGAATTTGCATCTGATATAATTGATATATTAGATGAGTTAGATAATAAATTACTAAATGGAGAGTTATAACTTTATTTAGCATTACCTATTCTATTAAACGGTAAAATAATTAGACTAGTTCTACCAAGTAATTGTTCTTCTTTCATAAAGCCTAACTCTCTACTATCTAAAGAATTTGCTCTATTATCTCCCATAACTAAATAAGAGTCTTCTGGAACAGTATCACTACCTAATTCTTCTATGTTAAAGTCATCAGTTTTACCATGTTTAAAATTCTCTTTAACTTCTTTTCCATCTACATATAAAGTTTTATCCTTATATTCTATATGTTCACCAGGAAGTCCTATAACTCTTTTAATTAAATATTCATTAGGCATATCTACTACAACTATATCAAATCTTTTAGGTTCATTAAAGTAATAAGCAGTCTTATTCAAAATCATAATATCTCCTTCTTCAAGTGTAGGATACATAGACTCTCCATTTACTTTAATAGGAGTAACTATAAAAGCTTTTATAAATAAGACTACTGCAATAATAATTATATATGGTAAAAATGGTTTAATTTTCTCTTTCATATCTAATCCTTTCTAACACATTAATATTATACATCTAATTTAATGTTAAGAAAAGAAAAAAGAGAACTATTGTTGTCCTCTTTCTTTAATACGATATTGACCTTTACTATTTCTTAAAACATTTCCTAGTTTAGCACGTCTTACTTTACCATGTCTTAAGACTGTAATACCTGCAATCTTAGGTGAATGAATTGGGAATGTTCTTTCAACACCTACACCGCTACTCATTTTACGAACTGTAAATGTTTCACTAACACTACCACCACGACGAGCGATTACAATTCCTTCAAAAGCTTGGATTCTTTCACGTTTACCTTCGATAATCTTAACGTCAACACGAACAGTATCTCCAACTCTAAACTCAGGAATGTTCTTATTAATTTGTTTTTCATTAATTTTGTCAATTACGTTCATATAAGATCCTCCTTTACCTATAACCAATGCTCATAACTAAAGAGCCAGCGGAACATTTTTTTTGACGGTTTTAATTATATCATAGTATTAATCATTTTGTAAAGGATTATTTTCACTTATTACTCTAACAATCGCTTTATTAGTAAAATCTAAACTATTAATAACTTCTCTCATTGTTGTAATATTCATATTCTTAATAAGCTCTACATAGTTAGTAATAACCTTATGATAGTTAATTAAATCATCTACTACAGTATCTACAATACTATCAGCATAATCACTTTTAATTACTTCACTAGATATCCATACTTTCTTTATTCTTTCTAAATCTTCTTCTAAAACATTTAAATTATTAAGATAGTTTTCTAACTCTTTTAAATAAACTGGATAATTTAGTACATCTGCTTCTATCATGAAAGTAATAACATTACCTATATCTTGAAAATAATAACCACTTCTACTAACTAAATGTCTTTTTCTTATCATTTCTCTAAAATCTGAACTTGCTCCAAAACATAAAGATACTAACATATTAAGGTATAAGTCTAAAGTTACTTTATTTTTAATAGGAAACTTATCTTTATCCATTTTAAAACCAATAGCAAGCTTTTCTACTTTTACATCTTTTTTTATCTCTTCATAATCTTTAACTACTTTAACTGGTTCCTTATAATGCTTTAACTTAATAGTATCATCACGTTCTAAATTAAATCTTGCTAATACACTAGTAGTAATCTTTACAACTTCATCAGGATCTACCGCTCCTCCTACTACTAAAAACATATTACTAGGACGATAGAATGTGTTATAACATTTATATAAATTATCTTTAGTAATTTTTTTAATACTCTCTACTGTTCCTAATATAGGAGTATTATAAGGAGATACTTTATAAAGATTCTTATTGATAGTTTTATAAGCAAGATAGTCAGGACTATCATCATTCATCGCTGCTTCTTCACAGATTATCCCTTGTTCTTTTTTTACATTTTCATCTGTAAAGTATGGACTATTAACAAATGTTAATAAATATTCTAAGTTTTCTTTCATCTTCTTATTACCAGTTACAACATAACAAGTATTTTTATAACTAGTAAAAGCATTAACATAACTACCTGTTTTAGCATAGAAATCAAAAGGTTTTATACCATCTTTACTTTCAAACATTTTATGTTCTAAGAAATGAGCGATACCACTAGGAAAAAAAGTCATTTTACTCATACCTTTAGGTACAAACTCATTAATAAAAGCCCCATAATAAGTACCATAATTAAAATAATAGTTTTTCTTTTTACTAAATTCATTATTAGGAATAATAATAATTTCTAAACCATTATCTAAAACTTCTCTATAGATAGTTTTATCTACATTTTTTAGTTCAATTTTCTCCATTATCATCACTTCCTTCTAGAATATAAACAGTATTTATTTTAACTTTTTTAGCAACAGCGATGATTTCATCTTTAGTTACTTTTAACATTTTCTTACGTTTAGTTTCAATATCATCTACTCCAAGTAATTCTATCATATAGTAACTCTCTATAATTTGAAAAGGACTTTCTATTATATCATCAATCGCACTAGTATAGTACTCTTTCGCTTTTTCAATTCTATCATCATCTATTTTACCTGCTTCTAAGTCTTTTAAAATCTTTTTAACAATATTAACGGCATCCATACTCTTATCTTTAGTAATTCCTCCTCTAATAATAATTAAATTATCTAATTTATTAGGAGTACTACTTACATAATAAGCAAGAGAGTTTTTTTCTCTAACTTCACTAAATAATAAAGACTCTGAACCTCCACCAAGTATAGCATTATATAAAGAAAGAGGATAATTTCTTTCATAGTCTGTTAAGTTATTAAGAGATAATGTCATTATTAAGTTATCTTGTTCTGCTGATGTTTTTTCTTTAACTATTTTTGTTCTAGAAGTTTTTGTCACTTCTACTAAAGCTTTTATAGGTTGTTTTTTAAAGGTATTTATCTTAAACTTTTCTCTTATAACATTTGTAATATAATCTTCATCTACATCTCCTAAAACAAAGATATCAACAAAGTTATGTTTTATCACTTCTAAATAATAATCATATAAATTTTCTTTAGTAATTTTCTCTAAATCTTCTATATAACCAATACCTCTATAGCTTATAACACTTTTACTATCTGTCGCTTCTAATCCTTTGATTAAAGCATAAGTCATTTTATTTTCAACTAAACTATTAAGATCTGCTTTATATTCTTCATAAACAGTATTAAAGTCTATCTCATCAAAAGCTTTATTAGTAACTTTAGGATTAAAGATTAAAGAATCTAATAAATCTAAACTCTTCTCAAAGTTACCTTCTTCAGTATATTTATCATGTAATACTTTTAGACTAATACCTGTATCTAGATAATTACCTATTCTTCTATTAGTACTAGAGATATTAGCAGCATATAAGTCTTGTTCAGCTTTAGTAAGTTCTACTTTAGTTTTATAGTCATTACTACCAAGCATCATAATACGACTTAAGAAATTACGTTTCGTAATATTTTCTTTTTCTGCTTTTTCTCTAAAAAATATCTTAACAGTAATAGTCTTATAAAGATTAGTTTTTATTATATGAAGATTATAGGCACCTATTTCTTTCTTTACATAATTCATACTACACCTTACCTTTCTATATAAGCACTGATTCTAATGCAATTGTAATCATTTCATTTAGTGACTGTTCCCTCTCTTCACTAGTTAGACTTTTTTCATCATAGAAAGAATCTACAACAGTCATTAAACATGATGCTTCCCTTCCTAGTCTATTAGCCATATAAAATAGTCCAAAAGCTTCCATCTCTACAGCAAGATAATCTTCTTCTGGATAATTAGATTTAAACTTTTCCATTGAACTACTATATAAATCAAACACATCACTAGTAATAGTCTTACCAATTTTTAAAGGAATATTCTTATTATCTGCAACTGTTTTAATTTTTTCATTTAAAGACTCACTTGATTTAATAAAGTTAATATCATTACCATCAAATAATTGGTCAAAATAACTTTTACAATAAGCCCCACTAGATAAAACAACATCTAGGACTTTAATATTTTTATTAAAAGAGCCACTAGTACCAATCCGAATTATTTTCTTTACATCATAAAATTTATATAATTCATAAGAATATATTCCTATACTAGGAATACCCATACCTGAGGCAAAGACTGTTACTCTTTTTCCTTTATAATAACCAGTATAACCAAACATATTTCTAACTTTATTAACTAATTTATAATCAGTTAAGAAATTCTCGGCAATATATTTTGCACGTAATGGATCTCCTGGCATAAGAACCACTTCGGCGATATCTTCTTTTTTACTTTCAATATGTGCTGTCATAATAATCCTCCTTAAAAAAAGACTATAAAAATGTTAACTTTTTATAATCTTATTATTAACACTTCCTATTAAAATTATAACTTAATTAACTTAAAAAAGGAAGTTAAAAAGTCTTAACATGTTAAATATATTTGTAAAGTTTTATTTATCAGGACTAACTAATATCTTAACCGCTCCATCATTACCACTTGTTAATCTAAGATAAGCATTCTCTACTTCATCATAACTTACTATATCATCAACAAAAGACATAATATCTATTTGGTTATTATTAATTAAATCTAAACACATTTTAAACTCTTCTTTAGTATAAGCGATAGCACCTTTAACAGTTAACTCATTCATAACTGCTACCACTGTTGGTATATTAATAGGTCCAGTTGCAACACCTACTAATACAACTATACCACCTGGTCTAACTGTAACTAGAGATGAAGTAACTGCACTATCATTACCACAACACTCTATTACTATATCAAATCCACCATTAGTATCAGACATAATCTCATTAAGCATATTTTCATCTTTAGCATCATAATACTTATCAGCAACTCCTAAACTTAAAGCTTTCTCTCCTCTTTTAGGATTAGTTTCAGAAACTGCAACAAAACTAGCTCCTTCTTTTTTAGCAAACATGGCACTAAGTAACCCTATAATTCCTCCACCAATTACTAATACTTTAGAACCTACTTTAACATCTGCAAGATGTATTCCATGTAGAGCAACGGCTGTAGGTTCAACCATAGCAGCTTCTTCATCACTAACATTATCTGGTACTTTTAAAACCATATCACTTCTAACTTTAATCATCTCTCCCAAAGCCCCAGGATTATCTAAAGAAAGCCCTACTGCATGTGTCCAAGTACTCTTACAATACTGTGGATTACCACTTAAACAAGCAGGACAAGCTCCACATGGAGAAATAGGTAAAGCCGTAACTCTATCTCCTACTTTTAAATCACTTCTATTTCCTGGGTCTATCACTTCTCCACAAAATTCATGTCCCATAATTAAACCATTAGGTTCTCCTATCTCAAAATAATGTAAATCAGAACCACATATACCAGCTTTTAATACTTTAATAATAACGTTTTCATTATCAATAATAGGTTCCTCTATCGCTTTTAATTCAAATTCTCTTTTTCCTTTTAATGCAACTGCACGCATTTTAATCACCTCTAGTTTAAGTTTAACACAAACTAAAAAGAAAAAGTGTAAAGTTTACTTATCTTTACACTTTATATATTTAAGTAATGCCCTACATCCTTTATCTATCTCCTCATAAGTAATATTAAAATTATGTGTATACCAAGGATCATCTATTTCTTTATCATCTTTAGTAAAATCTAATAATTTGTATACTTTCTTATCAGTACCAAATATCTTCTTCATAGATATAACATTATAATTATCCATGCCTATAAAGTAATCATATTTATCATAATCATTTTTCTCTAACTGAGTTGCGATATGTTTACTATATGGAATATTATACTTATCTAACATACTCTTAGTACCAGGATGTATATCACTACCAACATCTGCAATAACACCACGTGATTCTATTAAAAACTCTTTCTCTAATCCTTCTTTTTTAACTAAATCTTTAAATACATACTCTGCCATAGTACTTCTACAAATATTACCTTGGCACACAAAACAAATTCTTATCATAACTACCCTTTCTATTCATTATTAAATTTTAATAATTCCCTAATATCATCAACAGATAAGTTTTGGAAACTCTTATACTCATCACCATCATTTTCTATTAACTTATCGCTAAGTATCTTCTTCTTAGCTTGTAAATCGAGTATCTTTTCTTCAATAGTACCTTTAGTAATTAATTTAATAACTTCTACAGTATTTTTTTGACCTATTCTATGGGCTCTATCAGTCGCTTGATTCTCTGCTTGAGGATTCCACCATAAATCTAAATGAATTACAATATCGGCACTAGTAAGGTTAAGTCCTGTACCACCACTTTTTAACATAATTAAGAAGATATTAGTATCATCAGTATTAAACTTATCTACTAATTCTTGACGTTTCTTACTACTAACAGAACCATCTATAACATAACTAGTAATACCTTCTTTCTCAAGACTATCTTTTACAATATTTAAAGCAGTTCTAAAACTAGTAAATAAAAGTATTTTATGTCCATTAGCCACTGCCTCTTTAACTACATCTGTTAAATGTTCTATTTTAGATGATGTTTTATTAAAGTTATCAAAGATAATCTTAGGATCTATACATACTTGTCTAAGTCTAGTTAAAAGTGTAAGTATCTGCATCTTATTCTTAGTAAAGCCTGCACTTACTAACTCTTCCATTTCTTCTTTAGTTTCTTTAACTAAAGCAGCATATATCTTCTTTTCTTCATCACTTAAATCTATATAAATATTATTCTCTAACTTATCAGGTAAATCTTTAAGTACTTCATTTTTCTTACGTCTTAAAATAAATGGCTTAACCTGATTTCTAAGCTTACTTAATGTTAGGTTAGTATCATCATCAAAGTCTTCACCTATTTTATATTTCTCACTAAATTTAGATTTATTAGCAAGAAAACCAGGCATTATATAGTCAAAGATACTCCATAACTCTAGAATAGAATTTTCAATAGGAGTTCCTGTTAAAGCAAGTTTAACTTCACTATTAATACTCTTAACAGCTTTAGTTAACATAGCAGTTGGATTCTTAATATTTTGGGCTTCATCTATAATCATAACTTTAAAGTTCATCTCTTTATAGATATCCAAATCTTCTCTAAGTAATCCATAACTAGTAATATAAACATTACCTTCATACCAACCTAACTTCTTATGTCTTTCTTTCTTTAATCCTACAAAGATACTTCTTTTAATATCATCACTAAACTTTTTAAACTCATTATCCCAGTTATAGACTAAAGCGGTAGGACAAACTATTAATATTTTAGCATTACTATCTTCTTCTAATACTCTTTGAATAAAGATGATAGTTTGTAAACTCTTACCAAGTCCCATCTCATCAGCAAGTATACCACCTAAACCACATTTATATAGGTTATAAAGCCATTTAACACCATCTTTTTGATAAGGTCTAAGTAGTTTATCTTCATCTTTAGTAAATTTAATATCTGCATTCTTATATTCTTTAAAATTATTAACAAACTTATCAAACAAGTTATTAGTCTTAATAAATCTATTTTTACTTCTTAAACTATCTAGATACAATGCTCTAAACTTAGGTATTTCACCCTTCTCTTCATCTAAATCAAAATCTTCTTTTAATTCTTCTAACTCTTTAATAGATGGATCTAATAAATCTAAGATATCACCACTTTTTAATCTATAGTACTTCTTCTTATTCTTTAGATTTAAAAAGATATCATCCAACTCACTAGGACTTACATTATCAAGTTTAAATTCATAATTTAAGATATTATCATGTCCTATACTAAAAGATGTTGAACCTTTTACTTTCTTAATTAAACTTGTATTCTTTAACTTCTCACTAGTAAATACTTCATAAGTATCAGTTAACTCATCTATCCCATTTTCTAAAAAATAACCTACTTCATCTATATCATAAAGTTTAAGTTCACTATCAAAACCATACTTAGTAAGTTCTAAGAAGACACTTCGCTCAAACTCTTTATCTCTAACAACATTACTATTATCTTTATCTAAATAATTTACCTCTATATCACCATAAGTAAAGATAATTTTACATTCTATATATAGTTCTAATATATCAAAATATAACTTTACAGAAGGAGTCTTAACTATAACTAAATCATCTACTGATTCATCAAGTTCTACTTTATCTTTTATACTAGGAATTACATAATCTTTAAAGCCTTTAAAATTCTTATCAGAGAAAGTTAAACTATCTACCCCTTCTTCCATAATATTACTAGCAAGTATAGTTTCTTTTTCATTTAGTCTATAAATACCATTCTTATCTATTAAGTAACTATAATCATTAGTTAACTTCTTTAACTTTGTTAAATCATAATCTATCTTTAAGATATGATTATCATCTTCTTTAATAATTTTAAAAGTAAATGGCAAATGATTAACAACAGGTAATTCTCTATTAATATTAAATCCTTCTACATAAATACTATCAACTATAGAAAATAAGTCATCTAAACTTGTTTTAGTAGGTACTAAGTATGAATCATATCTATAAAGTCTTGAGTATGCAAGTTCTATAAAGTTTATTAATCTTTTACTTTCACTATTAAAATAGTATTCTTTATTACTAAATACAAACTCTTTACCAAACTTAACTTCTCCTCCATTACGATATCTATCTATAAAAGCATTAACTTTAGTACCTAACATATAAAGTTTATTAGTACCCACTTTAAATCTTAATTCAAAAGATTCACTATCATAGTAACTATAATAATTATAATAGCTTTCAAATTTTAAATAAGGAATAACTCTTGCTTCTTTTTTAACAATGTTTTTATCAAGAGAAGTTCTCTTTAATTCATTTAGTAAAACAGAAGCAAGAATGTTATTATGTTCTTTTTCATCGAATAGAAAATATTCTCCTTGAAATTTAGTAAGTACTGCAGCGACATGTTTACATGAATCTGTTAAAGTAAATTGAGGACAAGTACAAGTTATATCTGATATTTCTTTATCATCACTATCAACTTCTACTGTTACTATATATGATTTTAATGTATGTTCAGAAGACACAATAAAACGATTAGTAGTATAACCTAAATCCTGATAACTACCAACATATCTAACCTTTCTATTATCATATTTTATTCCTTTATCTAAATCACTTTGTTTAACATATCTTAATAACTCATCAGTCATAGAAACACCACCTTTTCACATCATGTATTACTATATCATAGTAAAAGAAAAAAAGCTATTTTTAAAGCTTAGTTTCCATCATTATTTTATATATACTCTTAAGTTTTTCTTTTTTATCATGATTCATTTCAATAAAGTTAATATGTAACTGATATCCACTATCGAAGCTAAAAAGGAGTTCTACTTTACCAGGTTTAAAGTTAATAGCACTACTAGATATTGATGTATAAGGAAAGATATGTATTTTTTTATAATAGACAGCAAGGGTATCTCTATCAAATAAAATCATTTTTTTATCTGTAAAAACAGCATAATCCTTACTATTTTTATAACTACCTAAAATAGTCTCTTTACTACTAACATATTCCCTAGCATAATCCGGTAATTTATCAGTTGCAATCTCTTCTTTAAAATCAAAATATTTAGATAATTCTTTAAATTTAATATACGCCATATTAACACCTCTATTTTATTTTCATTACTTAAAATTTATCATTAGTAATAATATTCGTCAAGTATCTAGTCATTATTTTACAATAGAAAAATAGCATCTAATAACTCTATTAAACACTATTTAAAAAGAATTAATACAAATATTAATGCTGTTAAAATAAGAGTAATAATAGAAAAAATAAATTCTGTTATTATTTCTATTTTACTTTTATTTACTTCTTCATTCATAGTATGCTCCCCTTTCTTAAACATAAGAAATTAAGTCGCCCTATGATTAGTTATTAAATGCTATATAAATATAGTATCATGTAATAATTTGCAGTACAAGAGTAAAACGTATCTTTTTTGAAAAAAAGAGTCATTGTGACTCTTTATTGTTAATCTGAAACTAATTACTAATAACTTTATTCAGAACGATTAAGCTCAAAGCTAATTGTTGTAGAATTTCCTAAACTATCAGTTGCAGTTACTTCATAACTACCATCTTTCATATGGTCAATACCAAACCAACTTGAATAAATACCATTTTCATTTAAAGAAGCTTTATCGTTTCTAACTTCTTTTCCATTTAATTTAACTGAAATATTAAATTCATTAGTATCAGTTGCATGAATTTGAGGATTTTCAGTATTAGAAACACCATCAACTATTGTATCAATAACTAACTCTGGGGCTTCTTTATCAATATTGTTTATTACAACTTCTACTGTGTTTTGATTACCAGCTTTATCTTCAATTGTTACAGTTTGAATATTATTTTCAGGATATGATTTTTTAAATTCAAGTCCATATCCATCTTCTGGATTCCAAGTACCATCATTTAATATTTTAACTTCTTCTGAAGCAGTTAATGTTGCAACAACAGAATGATTAGTAGGATCAACTGTATTATAAGTTATAGTAGCAGTTGGATCAGTTTTATCAATTATTACTTTATCAAATCTATTTTCATACTTATCATTTTCATTATAAGTAATATCTGCATTTGTATAAGCTCTACCTTCATTACCAGCTAAATCTTTATGACCATATACAGTAAATGGAATCTCACCTTCATTTAATCCTAAATCTTCAGTAATAGCAATATCTGCATAATATGCATAAACACCATTTTCAAGATCAGAACTATCTTCTGTATAATATGTTTCAAACTCTTTATTACCTATTTTAACAATAGGATTAACTGATAATTTTTCTTTATAGTAAGTTAATACTCTTACTTTTTGCCCATATGTAATATAATGAGCATCTTCAGTTTCATTAAAGAAACCTGTAATTCCTAATATTGTTGGACCTGGAGAAGTAACATCATAAATAGCTACTCTACCATTACTTGTAGGTGTTTGATTAAGTACTACTCCATCAGTAGATTCATTACCTGCCATATCAACTACATTAGATAAAACAATTTCTAATCTACCTTGACTTAATTTAGCCTCTTCAGTAATATTAACAGTTCCTTCATAAATATATTTACCTTCATTATTAAGGAATTTTTCATTTAAAGTCATTGGAACTTTCATTCCACCAACTTTTACTGTAGGAGCAGTTTTTAATGCTTCACTAAATTGCATTCTAAATACAAAACTATCTCCATTTTTTACATAATAGACTTTTTCTTTATCCACTTCATAATATTGTTTACCAGATTTATCAAAGTCTAATGTTGAATATACTCTAGTAGCAGGAGTCTTATCAATTGTAAAGGTAATAGTTGATTCATTATTATTTCTATCAACTGCTTTAATTGTATAAGTTCCTTCTTCAGTATATTTCTTTTCAAATGTTATTTTTGTATTTTTATAATTATCTTTATAAGTTTCAAGTACTTCTTCAGTACCATCTTCTTTTACTAAAGATACTTTCTTTAAACTACCATCACTGATATTTAAAGTTACTTCTTGATAAGTACCGTTGTTTTCAACTGATACTTCTTTACCGCCATTGATAGCAGTTCCTCCAACAACTGGATTTTCAGTATCTAGGTAAATATCTCTATATTCAGAAACATTACCAGCTTTATCATAGGCTTTAATATTATAACGTGTATTATCTCCTTCTTTATCTAAAGTAAATGTATTACTCTCGATAGTTTCAGTTCCACGCCCATCATAATATTGTACTGTCATATATGCAAAATTATCATCTGTAGCTTCAACAGTATATCCTGATGTAATAAATCCATTATTGAAGTTTAATACTGGAATTGTATTATCAACTATTATATTACCATTTTGAGCACCTATTTTTGTATCAGTAGCAGTTAATGTTTTACCAATATTACCTGCTGCATCAGCATATCCATAAATCTCAAAGCTTAATTTCCCATCTGTTTCGTTAACTTTGTATACTTTTGAGTAAATATAATATTTTTCACCATCATCAGTTTCTTTTTCTACAGGATTACCATATTGAAAAACATCTTTACCATTAACTTTTACATATGGACTAACAGCTAATTTTTCATTAAAGTGAACATTTATATAAACCTTATCACCATTAGTAACATACCAGGCATTATTATGTTGTTCACCACCATAAATACCTAAAGATCTATAAACTGGGGCTGTTCTATCATATGTAATATTTGACTTAACAACACTTTCTGTCACTTCATTACCAGGATTTCCTGCTAAATCAGTATATCCTGATATTTTAAAGGCAATTTTACCTTCTGTTAATTCACTTTCGTCTTCTTTTATTGTTATATCTGCACTATATAGGTCATTTCCTTTTCCATCACCTACATTTTCAAAAGTTGCAGTATAGTTTCCAATAGTAAGTACTGGTGCAGTAGCTAACTTCTCGCTAAATGTTACTCTTACTCTAACTGTCTCACCATTTTTAATATAATCACTATCAGGATTACTATTATTTATAATTTGTACTTTAGTTGCACTAGGTGCTGTTTTATCATAAACAGCTACTCTACCATTACTTGTAGGTGTTTGATTAAGTACAACTTTATCAGTAGATTCATTTCCTGCCATATCAATTACATTAGATAAAACAATTCCTAATCTACCTTGATCTAATTTAGAATCTTCTGTAATATTAACAGTTCCTTCATAAATGTATTTTCCTTCGTTATTAAGGAACTTCTCATTTAAAGTCATTGGAACTTCCATTCCTCCAACTTTAACTGTAGGAGCAGTTTTTAATTCTTCACTAAATTGCATTCTGAATACAAAACTATCTCCATTTTTAACATAATAGAC
>CALVJB010000006.1 GCA_944332025.1 uncultured Bacilli bacterium | reverse complement strand
TTGCAAAGTGTAAAGTTCATTTTTACTACTTTACACTTTAAAAATAATGAAAAATTTAAAAAAAACGGAAACTCAAAATAAAAGTTAGTTGAAAATAAGACATATTTATGATATGATGAATACGTAAAGGAAATTTACATATAAATAAAAAAGGGAATACCTAGTTTTCCTATGTTAGGTACTATCCCTTAAAATTTAATTTAAAAGATGGTACCGACTCAAGTAGTTGGTACTAATTTTATTAGAATGATAATAATTACAATGATAAGTAATATAATGATGTTGCAAAGATATTTCTCTGTTTTTCTCATATTATCAATTCCCATTTCACATTATATAAATTAGTATAAGTTAGGGGGATAGTACCTAAACAACTAGACATTCCATTAATAATGTAATATATATATTAAAATAAAACAATCGAACAAGATACATTTTTTAATAGAAATTTTGTTTGTAATTATAAAGAAAGGAAAGGTTAATAATGAAAATAAAATATAATGTTTCTAATATGCATTGCACAGGATGTGAAAATAGAATAAAAAACTCTTTAAAGATGATAAAAGGAGTTAAAGATGTTGAAGCCGATTATAATACTGGAGAAGTTATTGTAGAGTCTAAAAATGAGAAAGTAAGTGAAAAAATTAAAGAACTACTTAATAATCTTGATTTTCCTGTAAATAGTGAAGAAGTTGTTAAATAAAATACTTAGACTAAATTAATCTAAGTATTCTTTTATTTTGCTATAACTATTAACTAAAACTTCTTCTATACCTCTTTTACAATTAGCAGGGGATGGAGATGGAAGTTTAATCGCTTCTATTCCCACATCTTTAAGAAGATATTTATTATATAAACTATATGCCTTAGTACCAGTTGTAAATATCGCTTCAATCTTACTTTTATCAACAATTTTCTTAATATCATTAGGTATAACATCTTTAATACTACTATCACTTGATGCTGTTATATTACAACTATATACGACATCAAAAAGAGCGATTTTATGAGTTAAGAGAAACTTTTCTCTATCTTGATTAGAACTTCTAATATCTTCCTTAAATACCTTTTCTAAAGTAGACCAAAATCTATTCTTAGGATGAGCATAATAAAAACTATTTTCTCTTGATTTAATAGAAGGAAAGCTTCCTAATATTAAAACTTTAGACTCACTATTATAAATTGGTTTTAATGGATGAACTACTTTCAAAAATACCACCTCTTGTGTTAGTATAATTATAGAATTTGTTTTTGTAAAGAAGGTGTTTTAATGCAAGATATCAATTATTTATTATATAGATTATCTAAATCAAAGTTTAGAAGTAGTTTTCATATTAAAGAAAAAGATATAGAATATGTTGATAAAAAAGGATTAGATAAAATTAAAGAACATGCATATGACTTTATAAACAAAAGATTAAAGCCAAGTGTTATTCCTAATGATGGAAAACAAACACCTATGAGAGGTCACCCTGTTTTTATTGCAGAACACGCAACTGCTACCTGCTGTCGTGGTTGTCTAAATAAATGGTATGGTATTCCAAAAAACAGAGAATTAACTGATGTGGAAGTAGATTTTATAGTAAAAGTAATCATGACGTGGATAACAAATGAATATAAGAAAAGGGGAATTAATTATGGGAAGAGTAACAAAACATGCTAGAAAAAGAATTAGAGAAAGAGTTGTGACTAATCAAAGCCATATATCACTATTAAACACTGTTAGTAGAAAAGGTAAGACTAAGGGAATGTATGAAGGAAAGTTTCATCAATATCTTACTAGTAAATCTATTAATGGAAAAATAGCGAAAGTATATAAAGATAATATTTATATACTTACAAAAAATACAAGAAGATTAATTACAACTTTTAAAATACCAGAAAAATATTTACCAGTTGAACAGTATGAAATTACTAAAGAAAAAATAGCATTATCTAATAAAGTTTATAGTTTTTCTAATCAACCAGTTATTGTAGAACTTAAAAATAATGAAGTATTAAATGGTTATATAATTAATGAAAAAGAGAAGGGGATAATTACAACTTTTATTTTATTTGAAGAAGATGAGATGATAAAAATGGATTTAGTAGATATAAAAAATATAATATTAGATAGAAATATTATAGATTCTCCTTTAAAAATATAAATAAAAAACTAAGCCAAAAGGCCTAGTTAAATCTCTATATAATGGTGGGCTGTTAGGGATTCGAACCCTAGACCCATTGATTAAGAGTCAATTGCTCTACCAACTGAGCTAACAGCCCATAAACTGATTACTCATATAATATAGCATAGAAATTCTAAAAAATAAAGCATTTTTTGTTACAAAATGCCAAAAAATTCTATGATACTACAATTTTATCTCAAAATTTTCTGTTGGTATTATTAAATTTTTAATGGGATTATCTAAAGCGACTTCTCTAGTGCTATTACGCATATGAGTAGCGATTATTTTTTTATTTGGATACTTTTTACATATTTCTTTTATATCCGAAAATCCCATATGAGATTTATCACCATCTCCTTTTAAACTCATATCTAAAATAGAAACATCTGAAGCCTCAACAATTTTATCAATAGCATTACAATAACTAGAATCTCCAGAAAAGCCAACAGTCTTACCATTAATATTAATAATATAACCAAAGCATGGTTTCATAGTACCATGTTTAACGTTTATAGAATGAATCTTAATATTGTTATCTAAACCTATATTATTTCTACCTTTATGTTCAATAAACTCAATATTAATACTATTCATAACTTTTCTAAAATCATAAGGAAAACCTAAACGAAATAATTTCTGTATTTTCTTAGTAGTTCCATATGGGCAAATAACTTTTATTAAAGTTTTATCGTGATTAAAATATTTGCCTAACATCAAAAAAGGTAAATCAAAAAAATGGTCTCCATGTAAATGAGTAATAATTATAGTATCAATTTTTAAAATATCATAATCTAAATGCTTTAAGTATTTAATAATTCCATTAGGAGCATCCACTAAAATATGGTCATCAATAATAAGAGAAGCACTCATAAAAGATGAACCAATAGAACCACTTCCTACAATATTTATTTTCATATCATCACCGTTTTAAGTATAACAAAAAACTAGATTAAAATCTAATCTAATTTTTATTTATGTTCTATACTATAACTTCTAGCGTTACCATTAACTTCATCATCCACTTGCATATTATATAAGGATGTATCTTTAATCTCAACATCACCAACTTGAGTTTCGGTTAAAAATTGAGCAATATTGCCAACTTGACTAGGTATATCTCTATTAGTTGTATATTCAGTAACAACTGTTCTAATAGCAAGTAACGCATCTTTATCTAAATTATCAATTTTTTCTAATAGATTTTCTCTTATCTTCTTATAATCTTTATCATCTTTAAGTATTTCTTTTCTTTTTTCTTTGTCTTTCTTATATTGATCTAATGCGTTTTCTAATTCTTTGCGTTTGTCTTTTTCATCACTTAATTGCTCTTCTAAATCCGGTTTAATGATATAAGCTTTAAACTTAGGTAATATAACAACAGGAATATTTGTACCTACATGAATAAATGTCCATATTAACCAGGGAGTAAAGTTTTGTGTAGTCATTCCCAAAATATCACAACAGAATGAAACAAGAAAAAAAATATCTAACCACTTAAATTTTTCATATTTTTTATATTCTTTGATTTTCTTCTTTAATTCACCAATATTATTTTGTGTCTGTTCTAAGTCTAATTTTACTTTTTCTTCATCAGAAATAACATTAAAATTACTTTTCATATTATTTATAAAACTCTCTGCATCCATCATAACCTAATCCCTCCTAGTGCCTCATATTATAACACACTTTTTAGAAGGGAACAACTTCTTTATTAACTTGTTTATTAATAAAATGCTGTACAATAAGTAAAACTATACCAAGAATAATACCAATAAATGTAATCATATAGAATGTATCAGTAACAGGTTTTAAGATAATAGTAGCATTTGCAACACTAGACATTCTATCACTTACTAAAGATACTAATCCATTAAATAATAGAGTAGATATTGCAACTGTTATAGAAACAATACCAATATATTCTAAGAAATTCTTCTTCTTAAAACTACTTATAAATAATAATACTGCAATAACTGCGATTATTATATAAAGAGTAGTATGTAAATTATCATCCCTACAAAGCTTAATAATATCAACTAAAAACTGTCCACTACTAGATACTTCTTCATCACTATCATCACTACTAGTTCCATTAATAACAATACTTAAATTATTATTAATCGCTTCATTTGCATAACTTTCTAATTCACTTTTCTCGTTATCATCCAAATTAAGTTCATATTTCTCATTTGCCTTATCAATAAATTCTCTAGTCTCCTCATTAACTTCAATACTACCGTTATTTAAATAAGCATCAATTCCTTGTTGTAGTATTTCATTAACATAATCTTTCGCTTCATCTGTTTGTAAAATAGAATCAACTTGTTCCTCTGAAACACCATAACTATTTGCATAATTATAAATCTCTTGCCCATAATCAGTTTCCTTAAAATCATTAACTACAACCTCATAATCAAGACTATCAAGTATTTTCCTTGTAGAACTTGGACTTGTTAGACTACCTACTGTAAATACCGTAATAGTAACAATAACTGTAATAAATAAAGCAATTGTAAGTAAATAATTAATAAAAGTTCTCATAAAATCCTCCTTCTTTGCCCTTATTATAGCATGCGTTTAACAGTTTATAAATATATAAATTTATGTTATTATTAAATAGAAATGAAGGTGTACTTATGAAAGAGAAAATTAAAAGATATAATCCTGATATAAAAAGAGGTTTGACTAATAAACAAGTAGAAGAGAGATTTACAAATAATTTAGTTAATTTTAATACTGATGTAAAAACTAAAAGTGTTAAAGAAATTGTAAAAGAAAATGTCTTTACTCTATTTAATATCATTAATATTGTCCTAGCAGTCGCTATAATATCAGTAGGTTCTTTTAAAAACTTAACTTTTATAATTATAATCGTCCTAAATACTTTAATTAGTACCATTCAAGAGTTAAGATCTAAATATACAATAGATAAGTTAAGTGTAGTATCAGAGCATAAGATTAAAGTAATAAGAGATTCAAAAATAGAAGAAGTATCTCTTGATGAAGTAGTACTTGATGATATAGTTAAATTTACTAGTGGGAATCAAATAGTAGTAGACTCTATCATTAAAGAAGGAGAAGTCCTAGTAGATGAATCATTTATTACAGGAGAAGAAGAAAATGTTTTGAAAAAAGAAGGAGATATGCTTTTATCAGGTAGTTTTATTGTAAGTGGTACTTGTACTTGTAAAGTAGAGCATATTGGTTATGATAACTATACTGCTAAAATAAGTAGTGATACTAAATATATTAAAGAAGTATCTAGTGAAATAATGAGAAGTTTAAATAAAATAGTTAAGACAATCTCTTTCGTTATTGTCCCTTTAGGAATACTTTTATTTGCAAGACAAATGTTTCTTCCTGATAATACCTTTGAAAATGCTGTTGTTAATACTGTCGCTGCTCTTATTGGTATGATACCAGAAGGTTTAGTATTACTAACAAGTACAGTCTTTGCCGTTAGTGTTATAAGACTATCAAAGAAAAAAGTACTTGTCCAAGACTTATACTGTATTGAAACACTTGCAAGAGTAAATGTAATTTGTCTTGATAAGACAGGAACAATTACAGAAGGTGTTATGGAAGTAAAAGATGTTATAGATAAAGAAATGTCTAAAGTAGAGTTAAAAGATTTACTTGGAACTATAGTTCATATTATTGATGATGATAATCCTACTGCCAAAGCTTTAAAGAATGCTTTTTATAATAAGAACACTTTAGATTATGAGAAGATTGTACCATTTAATTCTACTACTAAATGTTCAGGACTTGTGTTAAAGAATGGAAAAGCGATTTTTATAGGAGCCCCTGAGTTTTTATTAAAAGATTATAAGAAATATAAAGATGAAGTGGATAATCTAACTAGTGATGCTAGAGTAGTGGCAGTGGTAGAGTATAGTAATTATAATAAGAAAAATGAAAAACAAAAATTACTAGGGTTTGTCCTACTTCGAGATAAGATTAGAAAAGAAGCAGAATCTACAATTAAATATTTTAAAGATCAAGGAGTTAAAGTTAAGATTATCTCAGGTGATAATAAAAATACCGTTTTAAATATCGCTAAACGTGCTAAAGTAGGGGATAACTTAAAAGCCATTGATTTATCTACTTTACATAGTGAAGAAGAGATTAGAGACTCCGCCTTAAAATATGATGTTTTTGGTAGAGTTAAACCGGAAGAAAAGCATATCTTAATTAAAGCCTTAAAAGATGCCGGAAATACTGTAGCCATGACAGGTGATGGTGTAAATGACTGTCTTGCTTTAAAGGAAGCAGATTGTTCTATCGCTATGGCTAGTGGTACAGATGCTGCAAGAAGTGTCTCACAACTTGTCTTATTAGACTCTAACTTTGATTCTATGCCTAGTGTTGTTTTAGAAGGAAGAAGAAGTATAAATAACTTACAAAGATCAGCATCACTTTTCCTAGTTAAGACAATTTATGCTGGACTACTTGCATTTATCTTCCTATTTTTAGAAGAATCATATCCATTCATTCCAGTTCAGTTAACTTTATCAAGTGTTGTAACTATAGGAATACCTTCATTTATACTAGCTTTGGAGCCTAATAAAGATAGAGTAGAAGGTAACTTCCTAATTAATGTCTTGAAAAAATCCGCACCACCTGCCTTTGTTATCGTTATAAATATTGTCATTATTACTTTATTTGGAAGTGCTATAGGCTTAACTTATGCCAAAGTATCAACACTATCTTTAACAATTACTGCCTATGTATCATTTATTCTTTTATATAAAGTATGTCAACCATTTAATAGAGTTCGTTTAATTCTCTTTGCTTTAATGTTCTATTTATTCATCTACTGTATTATGAACTTAACGACACTTTTCTCAATTACTCATTTTGATTACTTAATGATATTTATAACCTTTATTCTAATGTTTGCATCTCACGAACTATATAAACTATTTGAATTATTAGTAGATAAAGTTACTAAAAAACTTAAAATATAAATGCTTTGAAAATTTTTGGAGCATTTTTTTTAATTTGGTTAATTATTATTATAGGAGGTGATTACAGTAAAAAGAAACTACGGTTTTGACAACGAATGGGACTTCTTCAACTACCTTAACGGTAAAAAAGTAGGAGAAGTAAATCTTATGTTTAGAAAGTTCTTGCTTGCCAACTTTCCGTATATTAACAACGATATGAAAATAACTGCCTATGTTAATTTTGATAGGACTAAAGAAGATATTTGGATTAGAGTAGGTAAAGTAAAGAAATCCATTAGTATTAAAATGGGTAAATGTAATACTGTTCATAATGAATATATCTATAATTTTACTAAGTTCTTAGAAGAAGAAAAAGTTCCCACTAAGATTATAGAAATAATACTAGATTATTTCTTTGCTGATGGTACTACTAATGGAACCGGTAAAAGAACCTTAACTTTTCCTGATTATAAGTTAAAACTTAAAAGAAAAATTAGAAAAGTTAATAAGTATTTTATGAAACATGAGGATTTACTTATCAAATTAATTAATCGTTTTGTAATAGGAAGTACAGATATCTTGATACATGGAACAGTTGATAATTTTACTTATATTACTAAAGATGAAATAATTAAACTGCTACTTTCCTTGAAGAAGGAACCATCATCAACAATTCATTTTTCTAGGCTAATTTTTGCATCTAAAGGACGTAATAATGACATTGATAAGTTTATAGTGCAAATTAAATGGTATAACCTAGAAGATGATATTGCAAGAATAAGAAAAAACTTACCAGTTTAACACTAGTAAGTTTTAATTTTTATAATGGCGGAGTAGGAGAGATTTGAACTCTCGCGCCAGTTGCCCGACCTACACCCTTAGCAGGGGCGCCTCTTCAGCCTCTTGAGTACTACTCCAAAACGCATTAAATAATAATATATTTGTCATAAGACACTTATAATATTACCCTAAAGAAATATAAATGTCAAGAAAAAATAAAAGAAAAGCTCCCTTTCACAGGGAACTTGGGATTTTTCTATGGTGACCAGTACGGAATTCGAATCCGTGAATGCTACCGTGAAAGGGTAGTGTGTTAAGCCGCTTCACCAACTGGCCATAATTTTTTTTCTTGACATAAAAAAATAAAAAAATAAATGGCGCCTCAACTAGGACTTGAACCTAGGACCCCTTGATTAACAGTCAAGTGCTCTAACCAACTGAGCTATTGAGGCATATCTAATTAAATGGTGGGCCTGACAGGACTTGAACCTGTGACCCCTTGCTTATCAAGCAAGTGCTCTAACCGACTGAGCTACAGGCCCGGATTGATAGCACATTTACATTCTACACTAAACTAGAAAGAAATGCAAGCTTTTTTTGCTTTTTTTCTTCAAGCAATATTAGAATAGCAAATAACTTTTATTAAATCAAGTGTTTTTTTGAAAAATTTCATATAAATTTCACAAATAATAGATAGATTATTAACTAGGGAGGAGAAAAAATGAAAAGAATAGGACAATTTTTTAAGAAACATTGGAAGAAGTTTTTACTAGCTATCATTATTATAGCCATAATTGCAGGAATTATTTATCTAAGTTTTAGAGCCTATGATAGATATCGTAAAAATCTATTAACAGATCCAGCTTGGATGAGAGAAAATGTTAATTTTGTAGAAAATGATGAAGGTGTATATGAAGTAGAAAAAGATGAAGAAATATCTATCTTTAGTGAAGATTATCAAAATATAATTGAAGAGAAAATTGAAGAATTAAAGGATTCTGCCGATTATACTTTAGAAAATCCATTAATAATCCATAATCCATACGGTACTGGTAGTTTATCTTACTACTTATATTATACTGATAGTGATGAAGATTTAGACTATAAAATTGAAACAGAAGGATATAGTAACTTTGAACAAGAAATATCTCATAAAGATAGTAATGAATATCAATTAGTTGGATTTGTTCCAGGAGAAACTAATACTCTAACACTTACTAGTGGAGATGAAGAACATGAGTTTACTATTACAACTCCTAAATCCAAAGCTGATATTGATACACAGGTAGAAGTAGTAGAGGGAGACAGTGAAGAAGAATTAACAGATGGTCTTTATGCACTTTTAGGACATGATAAAAACTACAACTCTAATATTTATCTATATGATAATGAAGGAGTGCTAAGAGAAGAGTTTGTTCTAGATAGTTATAGAGCAGATCGTATTATCTTTGAAGATGATTATATGTACTATGCTTATAATAAAAAAGGTATAGTTAAAGTAAATGATTTAGGTAAAATAGAGGAGTTCTATGATTTAGGAAACTATACAATGCATCATGATATGGTTTATGATGAAGATAATAATCGTTTTGTAATATTAGTTAATGAAGATGGTACTGATACTATTGAAGATGTTATAATTACAGTGGATTTAGATACTAAGGAAGTAGAAAAAATAGTTGATATGAAAGACTTACTACCAGAATTTTACTTAAATGCAGTTAAACCAGAAGGTAAAAATACTTATGGTGGTTATGAACTTGACTGGATTCATTTAAATAGTTTATCTCTAATAGGAGATGATATCGTCTTAAGTTCAAGAGAGTTAAGTACTATAATCTATATTAGTGATGCTTATACTGAACCTAGTGTTAAATATTTATTAACAGATGAATCTGTTACAGAAGATACATCATATGGTGACTTACTATATGAAAAAGTAGGAGACTTTGTTTCTCAAGCAGGACAACATAGTATTACTTATTACAGAGATGACAACTTAGAAGATGGAGAGTATTACTTATATATGTTTAATAACAATTACCAAGGTGCTAGAACAAGACCTAACTTTGACTGGTCAAATTATCCTGGTACTGGTACTTATAATGAGGGAGAAACATCATATTTCTATCAATATAAAGTTAATGAAAACGATAAGACTTATGAATTAGTTAAGAGTTTTGAAATACCTTACTCAAGCATTGTAAGTGATGTTGAAATACTTGATGATGGTAATATCGTTGTCGGAAGTGGTAAAGATAATTCCTATGGTGAATATGATAATGATGGTAATTTAATTAGACAATTTAATTACAACTCTAAGAAATATGCTTATCGTGTCTTTAAATATGAATTTAATAACTTATTTGATTAAAGTCTAGTGATAGACTTTTTTCTTTTTATTTGATAAAATATATCCATATTTTAAAGGAAGTGTGATATTAATGAAAGGAAAAGTTTTAGAAAAAGGTGAATTATTAGAAACATTATATGTTTTATTTAAAGACTTAAGTAAGAAAAAGATAAAGAACTATCTAAAAGATGGAGGAGTTTTAGTCAATGGAAAAGTTGTAACAAAGTTTAATACTCCTGTAAAGAAAAATGATATTATTGAACTTAGTAAGATTAATAAAACTCATAAGAAGAGTAATCTTGATATTATCTATGAAGATGAATATTTCTTTGTAATTAATAAACCTGCTGGACTTTTATCTATAAGTACTACTAAAGAAAAAGAAAAGACTGCCTATCACCAGGTTAGAGAGTTTATTAAAAGTAGAAAGAAGAATGATAAAATCTTTGTCTTACATCGTCTTGATAAAGACACATCAGGAGTCTTAGTCTTTGTAAAAGATAATACTCTAAAAAATCTTTTACAAAATAATTGGGATAAATATGTTAAAACAAGAGAATATGTCGCTTTAGTAACAGGTAATGTAAAAGATGTAGATGACTATACTTGTTACTTAAAAGAAATAGGACCTGATAAAGTTATTGTTACTAATAAAAAAGAAGGTAAAATTGCCGTTACTTCTCTTAAGACAATTAATAAAAATAATAAATATAGTCTTGTTAAAGTTAATATTAAAACAGGAAGACGTAATCAAATAAGAGTAGTTTTAAATCATTTAGGAAGTCCGATAGTAGGAGATAAAAAGTATGGAGGTATTAAATCCAATAGACTTTATTTACATGCTAGTAAGTTAACAATAACTAATCCTCTTAATAATAAAACTTATACATTTGAAAGTAGTGTACCTACATCATTTAAGAAGGTGTTTAAGAATGAAAAATAAAAGTGAAGTAGAACATAGTCTTATCACTAAATATCGTAAAGATATCTGGCGTAAATTTATGAAAGCGGTTAGAGACTATGAATTAGTAAGTGAAAATGACCATATCGCTGTTTGTATATCTGGGGGAAAAGATTCTTGTTTACTTGCAAAATGTTTAGAAGAATTGAAAAAACATGGTAAGACTAACTTTAAATTATCGTATATCGTTATGAATCCTGGCTATAAAGAAGAGACTTTAAAAGTAATAAAAGATAATTTAGAATCTTTAGGTATCGACTATAAAATATTTGACTCAGATATCTTTGAAGTTGCAAACAAACTAGATAAAGACCATCCTTGTTATATGTGTGCTAGAATGCGTAGAGGTTTTCTTTATAAGACTGCTAAAGACTTAGGCTGTAATAAAATTGCCTTAGGACATCACTTTGATGATGTAATTGAAACAATACTACTATCAATGTTTTATGGTGGAGAATTTAAAACAATGTTACCAAAACTACACAGTACTAATTTTCCTGGTATGGAACTAATTAGACCACTTTATTTAGTAAGAGAAGAATCTATAAAAAAGTTTTGGCAATATAATGAATATACCTTTATAAACTGTGCCTGTAAATTTACAGAAAATAAAAATATTGAGAACAATTCTAAACGTTTAGAAATAAAAAAACTATTAGAAATCCTTAGAGAAAAAAGTGATGTTATTGATAATAATATCTTTAAAAGTACCGAGAAAGTTAATTTAGAAACACTTCTAAGTTACCAAGATAAAGGGGAAGAAATAAGCTTTTTAGACCGTTACTAGGTCTTTTTTTGTATAAAAAAATGACTATTTAATCATTACTAATTTAGGAGATGATTAAATGGCAACTAACAAAGTAATAATCAGTGGAGTTAAAACCTCAGAATTAAAAGTATTAACAACTGAAGAGATGACAGAACTATTTAAAAAGATGCAAAGTGGAGATCCTTTCGCTAGAAATGATCTTGTTAATGGTAATTTAAAATTAGTCTTAAGCATTTTAAGAAAAGTAAATACAAGAAATGAAAACTTAGATGATTTATTTCAAGTAGGTTGTATTGGTCTCGTTAAAGCGATAGATAATTTTGACCTATCACATGAAGTTAAATTCTCAACCTATGCTGTACCGATGATTTTAGGAGAAATAAAAAGATACTTAAGAGATAATAACACTATTAGAGTAAGCCGTTCTACAAGAGACCTCGCTTATAAAGCTTTAAAATTAAAAGAAGAATACTTCATGGAAAAAGGAGAAGAAATATCTATGGAAGACCTAGCTGACGCCTTAGATGTTACTACTTATGATATTGTCTTTTCCCTAGAATCCCTTAAAGACCCAGTATCCATGTTTGAGCCTGTCTACAATGATGGAGGGGATACCATCTATGTTTATGACCAAATAGAAGACAAAAGAAGGACAGGTTCAGTTGTGGAAGAAAAACTTGCTACAAATGATGCTATAAATTATTTAAGTGATAGAGAACAACAAATATTAAATGAGCGTTATATTATCGGTAAAACCCAAATGGAAATTGCCAAAGATATGGATATAAGCCAAGCTCAAGTATCAAGACTAGAAAAAAATGCTATAAAGCAGTTAAAGAAAACTTTGAGATAAGCATAATTAATAAAAAAATACATAATTTTAAGTAGTAAGGCAGTGATAATATGAGACTTTCTGATTTACAAAGTAAAGATATAGTTAATGTTATAGATGGTAGAAATATAGGTAATATTATAGATGTTAAAGTAGATGAGAGAAATGGTGCTATTATTAGTTTAATAGTAGAACCAAAGGGCAAGTTTATTTCTTTTGGTAAAGGAGAAGACACAGAGATTAGATGGCAAAGTATTGAGAGAATTGGTGAAGATGTAATACTAGTAAGACTAGGTAGTTAACTATGAATAAAAAGAAAGTATATATCTTCTTTAGTCTCTTAATATTATCTTTCTTTACTGCTTTATATCTTACATCACTAGCAGGTAAAGGATTAGAACAAGTTATTATTAACTATGCTACTGTAGAAACAGAAAGAATCGCTAATGTTATTTTAAATGATGTTACCTTTATAGATGAAGATTTTTTAGATGAGGATCTCTTTGAAATAAGTAGAGATAATGACGGTAATATAGAACTTATTAATTTTGATACCAAAACAACTAATAAACTATTAAAAGAAATAAATGATAAAGCTATGAAAAGATTAAGTGCTATAGAAAAAGGAGATACAACTGATTTAGAATTATCAGATTCTCTAAAAGGAACAAGACTAACCTTTCTAGATGATGGAGTAGTATGTGATATACCTATAGGTTCATTATTCCATAATGGCTTAATTGTAAATTTAACTACAAGTATCCCTATTAGATTCTCATTCATTGGTACAGTATCAAGTAATATTGTAACAGATGTAAAAGAATATGGTTTTAATAATGCTCTAATCGAAGTGGGGATAGAAATAACTATCAAAGAAAAAATAACCATGCCTCACTCAACAAAAAGTGTCCCTATTACTACCAAAGTAAATCTTACTACTCAAATCATTCAAGGAAACATTCCAGACTATTATAATGGTTCTTTTGAAGCATTTTCACAAGTTTTTGAAACTAAACTCAAATAATATGTTACAATAGTAATAGGTGGTAGGAATGTATACTTTACTAGATAATAATTATAAAATAACTAAAGGAAAAGAAAATTTTGCTTATGAAGAGGTAAAAAGTCTTTTTACAGATTACTTTCAAGACTATGATTACGTTTTAGGAGATTATTCTTATGGAAAAATAAGACTTAAAGGATTTTATGATAGTAGTAATAAGAAAGCAAAAAAGATAAATGATATTAAATATTTAGATAGCTACATCAAAGATTATTGTTCTCCTGGAGCAAAGACTTTTCTATTAAAAAAAGAAAAAAATCCTAAAAATAGTAAAAATATGTAAAAAAGGGGCTTTTTATTTCTTTTTTTTTATGCTAAAATGGTTTATAGAATAGTAAAGGGAGGAAAAAAGGATGAATGAAAAGAAGAAAATGACTTTATCAATTATAGGTGAAGATGGTTCTATTGACGAAGTAGAAGTTGTTATTGCCTTTGAATTTAAAGATACAAAAAAAGAATATGTTGTATACACAAAAAATGAAAAGGATGAAAATGGTAATGTAACAGTTTATGTTTCAAGAGTTGATAGAAGTGGAGATACTCCTAAATTATATGGTATCGATGATGAAGATGAATGGAATAGAGTAA
Source organism: uncultured Bacilli bacterium (assembly GCA_944332025.1). GTDB lineage: Bacteria > Bacillota_I > Bacilli_A > RF39 > UBA660 > Onthousia. The sequence continues at coordinate 32,491 of CALVJB010000006.1, read as the reverse complement.
AAGACGTATTAAGAAAACTATCAAAAAAAGACTAATAGATAGTAATAATTAGTTGGAGGCGAATGACATGAGTGGAAAACTACATACTGATGAATATGATGTTAAACGGACAGACGGTAATGTTTTAAGTGGTGATTCTAATAAAATCAAGTTGAAAATTACTTCTTATGCTGTTATCTTAGAAGTACAAGAAGCATATATGCAAGAAGAAATAGCAGCTAAAGAAAAGGCGAAAGAAAACTTAGAACAACAATTAGAAAATGAAGATTTAAGTAGAAAAGAGAAAAGAGAAAAAAAGAAAAATCTATCTCTTCTTAATGCTGAATTAGATATTTTAAATGATGTGTTCCTTGAATTCTCAGAATCACGCAAAAGATTTATGGAAATAGCTAAGAAAGCTTTAAAATTACCTGAAGAAAACTTAAAACAATTAGCAGAAAATGGTTGGCTAGAAATAGACGACAAGAAAGTTAATATTGATACAGAATATGAAAAAATTCAAAATAAGTTAATGGATGTTCAAGATGATGAAAATGTATTTACAAATGTAGATACAGATGCAATTAAAGAAGCAGTAGATCAGGCAATAAATGGGAAAAGTGAAGATCTTCCTGAAGGGTATAAGAATGATGGCGATTATATCGTTGAAAATATAACCTCAGGTAATTTTGACAATGTTGTATCTAATGCTGCAGAAGAAATAAAAGATACAGTTGATGGTCAAAATCCTAATAGACTAACTGAAAAAGATGTAGTAGGTATTTTTGAAAATGCAGGAACTGTACCAAGTGAAGAGCCTGAAATTGAAAATGAAGAAGCAGAAACTGAATTTAAGCCATTTGAACCCGAAGATACAAAAACAGAAAGCCCAACAATTGAATTTGATATTCCACCTATAACAAGTGAGACAGGTGAGTGGGTCGCAGTGCAACAACCTACTAATGAAAATCAAACATTTACAGGCTTTGATAGTGATAAATCTATAGAAAGCTTTATTAAAGGCTTAGAAGATAGAAATGCAAGCCTAAAAGCACATGGTGAAGAGTTGAATAGTAAAATATCAGATGTAAAATCAGAAAGAACTGAGGCTACTAATAAGCAAGAACAAGCTAAAAGAGAACGTGAAGAAGCTAAGAAAAGAAAAGACGAAGTTAAACGTCAAATAGAGTTGTTTAATTCATATAAACCAAAAATGGATGAGTTAAGAAAAGCTAATGAAGAACAAGAAAAACTTAATAGTGATAAAGAAGCAGAGCTAAAAAAAGAAAATGAAGCTCTAGCAGCTATTAATTCTGAAACAACTACTATCGAAACAGAAACAGCTGCATATGATGAAGAAACCAGTAAAGCTCTAGAAGAATTAAAGAAATTAAGAGCAGAGTTTGCTGGAACTGGATATGATAGTGGTGATACTCAAATGACTTCAGGAGGACGTACAATGTAGTACGTTCTTTTTTTTTCTTTTTAGCATATACTTTACTGAGGTTTTAGATATGAAGAATACTCTTTTTTATTACTATCATCTTACACCAGAAAAAATAATTAAAAAAGATAATTATTATTACTTTTCTTTTGATAATTACATCTATTATCTTTATCTAGTAAATAGACCCTTAGAATATATTAATGAACTAATTATGCTTACTAAAACAGTAAACTATAGTAATTTTATGATGATTATCTTTAATGTAAATAAAGAAGCTTTAAGTATAATAAATAATCATTATTATATTCTTTTAAGAAGTCTAAAAAGTAATTACTTTAATATTAATGATATCTATAATCCCACTTATTGTCCTAAAGAAGCATCTAATTTAAAGTTATTAAATCATAGTAGTTGGAATAATCTTTGGAGTAGCAAGATAGATTATTTTGAATATCAAAAAGACTATATAAAGATGAAATATAAAACACTCTATAAGACTCTAGATTATTTTATAGGTCTAGGAGAAAATGCTATAAGCTATTTTAATGCCACTAACAGCTATCTAACTAAAGAATTTACTGATTCTTTAGTAATCTCTAGAAGAAGAGTAAATCTTGATGATTTAAGCTTCTATAATCCTTTAAATATTGTTATAGATAATAAAGCAAGAGATAGTGCCGAATATCTTAAATATCTCTTTATAACCGATAATTACACCTATGACTTTTTAGATGAATTTTTAACTAATCTAAACTATAGTCCTTATCAATACGGTCTATTAATAGCAAGACTTCTTTTTCCAAGTCATTACTTTGATATTTATGAAAAGATAATAAATGAGAGTCTTAAAGAAAAAGAAATAATAAAAGTACTAAATAGAACAGATGAGTACGAAAAGTTCTTAAGATATATTTATAATTATGTAAATAAAAAAAAGCCTATTCTAAAAATAGACTGGTTAGATTCTAATTAACATTTCTCACTTCTTTAACTTCAGGTACTTCATTCATTATCATCTGTTCAATACCATCTTTTAAAGTAATATCTAAAAAAGCACAATCAGCACAAGCACCACCTAATTTTACATAGACAATCCCATCTTCAAATTTAATATATTCTAAAGCCCCTCCATCACTAATTAAAAAAGGCTTTAATTCATCTATAATACTTTTAATTTTCTCTTCAACATTTTCCATTCTAATCACTTTTTCCTTTCAATATCATAATTATAGAGATATTTATGATTTTTGTAAAGGTTGTAAGGACAAACATTTTCTGCTATAATACACTAGAAGAGGGAAGTTTATGGCAAAAGAATATAAAGAAGGTTCCATTGTTCTTGGAACTGTTACAGGTATAAAAGATTATGGTATTTTTGTAAAATTAGATAATTACAACAACGGACTTATTCACATATCAGAAATTGGTAATCATTACATAGAAGATTTAAATAAATATGTTACTCTTAATGAACTAATAAGAGTAAGAATAGTTGGCAAGAGTAGTGATAATATGTTTAAGTTAAGCATAAAAAATGTAGACTATAGAATTACTAAAAGGAATGGTAGTAGAATAAAAGAAACAGAAAATGGCTTTAAAAATCTAGCCTTACACCTTGATTATTGGGTAAGAAAAGAGCTAGAAAAAGAAAAAAGTGAAAAAATATGCAAATAAATTATTGACAATCATCAAATTAACTGGTATATTTAATCATGTCAAACGGTTTTGGGCGATTAGCTCAGTTGGTTAGAGCACTTGCCTTACAAGCAAGGGGTCATAGGTTCGAGTCCTATATCGCCCACCATTTATTATATGTTGCCGAAATAGCTCAATTGGTAGAGCAACTGATTTGTAATCAGTAGGTTACGGGTTCGATTCCTGTTTTCGGCACCATTTTATTATGTCGGAGAGATAGCGAAGTGGCTAAACGCGACAGACTGTAAATCTGTTCCTTCGGGTTCGATGGTTCGAATCCATCTCTCTCCACCACTTAATATATTGCCTCGTAGCCAAGTGGTAAGGCATCAGACTTTGACTCTGACATGCGTTAGTTCGAATCTAACCGAGGCAACCATCTAATTAGTAGTTGATCCGCTAGCTCAGTCGGTAGAGCATTTGACTTTTAATCAAAGGGTCATGAGTTCGAATCTCATGCGGGTCACCATTTATATGTGCCTGAGTGGCGAAATTGGTAGACGCACAGGACTTAAAATCCTGGGAGGTTCACCCCTCGTGTCGGTTCAAGTCCGACCTTAGGCACCATCTATTTTGGAGGAATACCCAAGTCTGGTTGAAGGGACCGGTCTTGAAAACCGGGAGGTCGCGCAAGCGGCGCAGGGGTTCGAATCCCTTTTCCTCCGCCATTTAAAAATTTGATATCGCGGGGTGGAGCAGTTGGTAGCTCGTCGGGCTCATAACCCGAAGGTCGAAGGTTCAAGTCCTTTCCCCGCAACCATGGTTCCGTGGTGCAGCTGGTTAACACGTCTGCCTGTCACGCAGAAGATCGCGGGTTCGAGCCCCGTCGGAACCGCCATTTTTTTTGGCTTCATAGCTCAGTCGGTAGAGCAAAGGACTGAAAATCCTTGTGTCGCTGGTTCGATTCCCGCTGGAGCCACCATTAAAAGCTAATAAAATCAACGCTTCTAGAAGAAGTAGTTGATTTTTTTGTTCACAACCTCAAAAAACTGTCCACAGTAAAAGAAAATTATGATAATATGGAATTAATATGAAAGTAGGACATATAATGAGAAAAGATTTAAAATATAAAGAAATAGTAAAAAGATTAACACTTGAAAACTTTGATATCTTAAAAGAAGAATATAACCTTAATCATAATGTCATGTTAGGAATATTAGATTATGGTTTACATGATAAAGATATTTTTGAAGACAAAAGAAAAATCCTAAATAAACTTAAATACAAATATCAGTTTTCTTTAGTCTTAAAAGATTCAAAATATGGGATAATAAGTGATACTCATATAGGTAACGAAAAGGATAGTCCATACTATATTAATAAAAGTTTCAATCTTTTAGAACAAAATGATATAAATAAGGTTTTACATACAGGAGACATATTAGATAGTTATGATGAAAAATGTGATCTTACTCAAGATGAGTTAATAAACTTGCATTATAAACAGATTGTAAGATTTCATGATATTTGGCCAACTAATATTATAACTTATGCCATATTAGGTAACCATGATACTAAGTTTAAAAGATTAGGTATTAATTTATATAAAGAGTTATCATCTGATACTTTTACTATTCTAGGAGCAGGAGGTGCTTATATTAAATGCTCTAATTATAAATTATTACTAGAACATAATGTTCCATCATCAGTCTTAGTACCACCTCACTATAATTATGATTTAATATTAAAAGGACATTCTCATTTCTTTAAGTTTAAAGAAAATAGAAATGCATTTAGAATAGCTAGTTGCAGTAATCTACAACCTAATAGTTATTCTTTAGGATTTTATGCCCCAGGTTTTGCAACTCTTTCTACAACAGATGGCCTAGTAATAGAAGGTTATAATTTCATTAAAGATGAAACAGTCCATACATTAACACTCAAAATAAAAGACTAGAAATTCTAGTCGTTTTTACATGTAGCACCTAAACTTTCGTAGACACTTTTAATATCATCAACACTGATTTTACCATCTTTAATTAATTGTCCATTAGCAGAATCAATTTCAAGTAATTTATCGATATCAACTTTTTCATAATTAATATCAACAGTAGAAGTTAGTTTATTATCAGTAACATCAACATTATACTCATAGTATTCTACATCTTTGTAAGGACTATATAAAGACTCTATCTGTTCTTTATAAGTATTAAGTATATCAGTACTATTAGTTTCAACTGTCTCAACTGTTTTAATCCTTGAAACATAATCTCCCTCATACTCAACATTATATTTTAAGCTAGTCTTAATTCCATTCTGATTCATTGTTCTTGTACAAGTCATAGATTCCATATTATTACTATTACCACAACCAGTAACTAATAATAAAGAGCATACTCCTAAAACTACTTGCCAAATTTTAAATTTCTTTTTCATATGTTTCCTCCTATTATTAATTTATCACTTTTCTTAAAATTTTACTACAACTTTCGACAAAATAGTGAAATATCTTTTGTTAATATAAAGACGGTGATAATAATGACAAAGAGTTTTTTTATAACAATGTTAGTGGCAATATTAATAGGAGCAGTACTAGGTAATTTTTTATTTGAACAGTACAAACTAGAATCAGAGACTGTTATTAAAGAAGTTAATAGCACTTATTTTTTAATGGAAGGTTCATACAGTACAGAAGAACAAGCTAAAAAGGCAGTCTCTAATATAGACCCATATTTAATTGTAAAAGAAGATGCTAATTATATTGTTTATCTTGCCATAACCTCATCTAATGATAATTTAGAGAAGTTAAAGAAAATGTATAAAGAAGAAGATATTCATGCTTCTATTAAAAAGATGAGTATTGAAAACGAAGAATTCCTAGCAACTCTTGAACAAATGGATGTCCTACTTAACAAAGCTAAATCAAATGATGAGATAACTTCTATTAATGAAGTAGTACTAGCTAACTATCAAGAATTTGTTTTAGAGTAAAATTTAAATTATTGTATAAAATATAAATGAAGGGGGTCAAAAATGAAAATAAAAGAAATACCAAAAAGTGAAAGACCTAGAGAAAAATTAATTAAAAAAGGTGCTAACAGTCTATCTAGTAGTGAACTCTTAGCCATTATTCTTGGAGAAGGTGTAAAAAATGTTAATGCCAATGAACTTGCTTTTGAGTTATTAAAGGAAGTTAGAAGCATGAAAAACTTTGTTAATCTAAATTATCAAGAACTTACTAAAATAAAAGGAATAGGACCTGTAAAAGCCACTAAAATCCTTGCTATGGTAGAACTTGGTAAAAGAATATTCTTAGAAAGTGATGAAGAAAAAGAAAAGCTAACTACTGCTAAAGATATCTATAACTACTGCAAATCATTTTTTTATGGACTAAAACAAGAATGCTTTTACTGTATTTATCTAGATAGTAAGAAAAAAGTACTTAGTAGTAAACTATTGTTTAAAGGTACTATGACTAAAAGTAATGTTCATCCAAGAGAAATATTTAAAGAAGCTTATAAAGTTAGTGCTAGTTATATAATATGTATTCATAATCATCCTTCAGGAAGTGTAAATCCTAGTCCTAAAGACATAGAGTTTACTAATTATTTAATAGAACTAGGTAGAATTCATGGAGTCTTGATATATGATCACTTAATAGTTAGTGAAAGTAAATATTTTAGTTTTTTAGAAAATAATTTACTAGATTAATTGCAAAAATAAAAAGTTATTAGTATACTAAACTTTGAAAGGAATAGATACTATGTATAGAAAAAGTAAAAAAAGAAGAAAAATTATTATTATCATTATAGTTATAATCGTTGCATTTTTTGTTTTATTTTACTCTCTATCATCAAATAGAAAACTAACAGCAGTAGAGTCATTCTTTAAAGATGCCACTACTATTGTTATGAAAGGAGTAATGTTACCATTTACATCCCTAAATGCTCAAAAAGATACTGATTTAACAGAAAGTTATGTAATCCAAAAGAATTTAAATGTTCATTTAGAAGAAGAAATAGAACAACTACGTGCTGCTTTAGATTTAAATCAAACTTTAACTGGCTATGATGTAGTTAATGCAACTGTCATATCAAGAAATAGAAGTTATTGGTATCAGACTCTAACAATAGATAAAGGTAGTAAAGATGGCTTAAAGAAGAACATGGTCGCTATTACTAAAGATGGACTTATTGGTAAACTACAAAATGTTACTAATTATTCTAGTGAAATAAAACTAATCACTGCTAATGATGTAAATAATAAAGTATCTGTTTCTATCGCTACGACAACAGGAGAGACTACTGCCATACTTAGTGGTTATGATAAAGAAAATAACTTAGTATTAATCAGTGGAGTAGATAGCCAGGTAGAGATTAACAAAGGTGATGTAGTAACAACAAGTGGATTAGGTGGAATGTTTCCAAGAGGAATATATATAGGAGAAGTAGAGACTATTACTAATGATAAGTATGGATTAAGTAAAACTTTAGGAGTAAAAACAAATCAAAACTTTAATAATATTCACTATGTTACTGTCCTAAAGGAGGAAAAACAATAAAAAAGTCCGGTTTTCTTGAAAAAAAGTCCGGTTTTCAATTATAAATTATGTATTATAACTTGTGACAAACTTATAAATGTAATGAGAGAAAATATAAAGAAAGGAAAGTGATTATGTGATATTTCAAATAATAATAGTTGTAATATCTTTCTTTTTAGATGGTATTCTAAGTAATTTTCTTCCCTACATGATGGGAGATCTATCTTTATTTACTCCATACTTTACTTTAATTAGTCTTGTTATAATTTATCCATTCTTTAAGAAAAAAGATAAAGATTATTATATTCTAGTAGGAATAACAGGATTCCTTTATGATTTATTCTATACAAATCTTTTATTTACCCATGCTATTTTCTTTTTATTAATAGGACTAATAGTAAGTTTTATCTATAAGAAAATGGAACTTAATCTTTTAACTAACTTATTTTTAACTATATTAGTAATAGTAATTTATCAAACTATTTTCTCCCTTAGTCTATTTATCTTTAATGTAGTACCTGTTTCTATAGAAAGTACTCTTTATTTAATATACAATAGTCTAATACTAAACATTATCTATGGAGAAATACTATATTTAATTTGTAAATATATGCCACATAAAAGACATTTAAACTGATGTCTTTTTCTTATACTTAATACATATAATTAAGTGGTGATATAAATGGTAGAATCTAAATTTTATAAGAAGAAAGAACCACAACATAATAACAATTTAAAAAAGCATATAAGAGTCTTTATAACAAAAGTATTACTAACTATAATAGTAACTCTTATTCTTTTAATAGGATTTAAAACTAATCTAGAGTTTAAAAGTAATTTTAATAAATACATTTATAATACATCACTACCATTTACTGACTTTAAAACACTTTATGATAAATATTTCTTAGGTACAAAGGAAGAGTCTAACGAGACAAAAGAAGTTTTTAATGAAGACTTAGTTTATACTGATAAAAGTATGTATGAAGATGGTGTTAAATTAACAGTAGAATCTAATTATTTAGTGAAATCTTTAGATAGTGGTATCGTAGTTTTTATAGGAGATAAAGATAAATATGGTAAAACAGTTATAATACAACAGATGAATGGAGTAGATGTTTTCTATGGTAATGTAACATCAAGTGTAAACATGTATGATTATGTAGAAAAAGGTTCTCTAATAGGAGAGACTATAGATAATAATCTATATCTAGCATTCCAAAAAGAGGGTAGTTTTGTCGACTATAAAGAATATATTAAGTAAGATTTCTATTCATCCAAGTTGTTACTTCTTAATAGTTTTATCTCTTCTTTCAGGATATTTTAATCTAATAGCAATTACTACTATTCTTCTTTTAATCCATGAGTGTGGTCATTTCTTTACAGCTTATTTCTTTAACTGGGAAGTAGATAAAATAGTTTTCTATCCCTATGGAGGAGTATCTAAGTTTAACCATGAAGTAAACTGTCCTATAAAAGAAGAGTTAATAGTTCTTTTAATGGGACCAATTATGCAGTTAGGATGTTATCTAGTTTTAATGAATATACCATACTTCTATAACTATCAAGAAATAATAAGAACTATTAATTATAGTATATTGTTATTTAATCTTTTACCAATCTATCCCTTAGATGGAGGAAGAATCATGCAATTAATTATTTGTTATTTAACCTCCTATAATCTTAGTTTTAAAATAATCTATTTTATCTCGTTCATCGTCCTTTGTCTTATTACAATCTTCTTTTTCTATAATCCTACTATAAATATTTTACTAATAATAGTTCTCTTAATAATAAAACTACTAACAGAAAAAAGAAATATAAATTATTATTTAGAAAAGTTTATTCTAGAAAGATACTTACATAAATATAAGTTTAAAAAGAGCAAGATAGTAAAGAGGACTAAAGACTTTAAAAGAGACTACCATCACTTAATTAAGATTAATGATAAATATTTTTTAGAAGAAGAATACTTATTAAGGAAATATAAAGATAAATTATAGTGACATATTACTACTATAGATGTTATAATTAAAAAGACAAAGAAAGTAGAAGGAGAAACATATGGAACAAATAATAATTAATATAATGGAACAAGTTGGGTACTTAGGAGTATTCCTTCTAATTGCAATAGAAAATATTTTCCCACCCATACCATCAGAAGTAATATTAGTATTTGGTGGTTTCATGACTACTTATACATCACTAAATATACCTATAATGATACTAGCAGCAACACTTGGTTCCCTACTTGGGGCGATAGTACTTTATTATATTGGTAAAATCTTTAATAAAGAAAGATTAAAAAGAATAGTAAATGGTAAAATAGGTAAAGTATTAAGACTTAAAGCCAGTGATATAGAAAAAGCCGATAAATGGTTTGATACTAAAGGTAATAAAACAGTTTTCTTCTGTAGATTTATCCCTATTGTAAGAAGTTTAATCTCTATTCCTGCAGGTATGAGCGAGATGCCTATGCAAAAGTTTTTACTTTATACTATAACAGGTTCTCTAATCTGGAATACAGTTTTAATAATAGTAGGTAGTATAGTAGGGGATAAATGGGAAACAATAGTTGGTTACTTAGATAACTTCTCTAATATAATTTTAATAATACTAGTAATAATCTTTGTAGTTGCAATGTACTACTGGTTTGTAATAAGAAAAAAGAAACAAAATAAAAAGGCCTAGAAATCAAGTTCTAGGTCTTTTTGCATAAATTATAATTTCAGCAGAAGTAGCAGTATCTATACTAGAGAAAAATATATTAAACATTTGATACTTTAAAAACTGAAACAAAAAAGTTTGCTCTAGAAACAGCAGTACTACCGGTATATAAAAATTGAACAGTACTATTAGTAGACGCTTGAATTAATGTTCCATCTTGTATTGTAATATCACTATTAACGCTATTAGTATTATTAGTAGGTGCTAAACGATCTTGAGGAACTCCATTAATAATAGGAATTATAGATCCATTTTGATTAACACCAAATCTTCCTGTTAAACTAAAAGAAACATAATAAGTACCAGGACTTGGTAAAGTAATAGTAGCATTACTTACAGTAATATTAGGTGTTCCTCCACTAAATTGTAAAGCTAGTGGAATTACATTACCAGAACTAATATCCGTTGCTTGATTTACAACAAAGGCATAATTATTATTTAGACCAGGTCCAGTAGGTCCAGTAGGTCCTGTTTCACCAGTAGGACCAGTAATTCCCGTCGCTCCCGTAGGACCTGTAGGACCAGTTATACCTATCGCGCCAGTTGGTCCAGTAACCCCACTTGCACCAGTCGCACCTGTAGGACCTGTCACCCCAGTTACTCCCATAGGTCCAGTTGGACCAGTAGGACCTAAAATAAAACATCCATTATGATAAAAGTTTTCCATTATCATCACCACCTAATATAAAGTATGAAATAACTTACATTTATGACAAAAAAAGCTAGAACAAGCCTAACTTAATTTTTATGTATAATAAAACCTCTGATAAACAGAGGATAAAATCTAAATGGTGGAGAATAGGGGGATCGAACCCCTGACCTTCACGGTGCAAACGTGACGCTCTCCCAGCTGAGCTAATTCCCCATCGCTTAAGAACAAATCGATTATATCACAGTAAAAAAACGCTTGTCAATATTTATTTGTAAAAAAATGCTATTATTAAGCGTGAAAATATAGATTTGTACTCTTTGACATAATAATAAGACAATGATAAAATTTAGTTACTATGTATAAGTACTAGAATTATTGGAAAATAGTGTAGAGAGGATGTGTAATATTTATGGAAACATTTAAATTGTTTGAATATAATGATGAATTAATTAAGAAAAGTTTAGAGTTATGGGAATTTGATATTCAAAATATACCATTAGAATTAATTCAACATGTACCAATGCATGGTTTTAAAGTTACTACTTCATCTAAACCATTATTATATGTAGATAATTTACAATGTTGCGTATCTGTTTGGGCTTTAGCACCTAACTTTGCCTTCGCTTCCCATATTAATCCAGCAGTAATTAGAAATGATGATTTTTATGTTGATAGTGAAGATAATCCAATAAAATTAAAAAGAACAGATGATTTATACAATGCTATTATGACTAGTGACTTAAATAAAGATGATTCTATTAAAATTGGTTTAACATTTGGAGTTACTCCTTTACCTAAAGACAATCCAAATATTCGTCTTATTTATGAAGCTATACAAGAATTGATTATAAAGTTAAAAGAACAAGGCTTAACAGCATATTTAGTAGAAAGAGATGATGAAATGAACTTTATTTTAGATTCTAGAAATGGTAAAGTGATAGTACCAGAAGAAGAACTAGAGACAAAAAAAGTTCTATAGATTAATTGTTCACTTAATAAATTTTATGTATAATAAATGAAAGAAAGGGAAGTGTTTATGAAAGTTTTATTATATGCAGAAGGATTAAAAGTAATAGGAGTAAGTGGTTTAGGTAAAGCTATTCAGCATCAAATGAAAGCTTTAGAATTAGAAAATATTCCTTATACTACTGATATAAATGATACTTATGATATCGCTCATATCAATACTTATTTTTTTAAGTCATATTTTCTTGCAAGAAAATTAAAGAAGAAAGGTATAAAAATCGTATATCATGCTCATTCAACAGAAGAAGATTATCGTGATGGTTTTATCTTTGGACATTTAACAAGTAAGTTATTTAAGCAGTGGTTAATAAAATGTTATCGCTATGGAGATATTATTGTAACTCCTACAGAATATTCTAAAAATATCTTAGAGCATTATAAAGGACTAGAAGATAAGAAAATAGTCGCTATATCTAATGGCTTAGAATTAGATTTCTTTAAGCCTGATAAATCTTATAAAGAAACATTTCGTAAAAGATATGATTATAAGAAAGATGATAAAGTAATAGTAGGTATTGGTATCTATAGTAGAAGAAAAGGAATAGTTGACTTTGTAGAACTTGCCAAACGTCTACCTGAATATAAATTTATTTGGTTCGGTTCAAGTCCTATCGCTGCAGCGACTAGTGATGTTAAAAAGGCATTAAAAGAATCAAAAGACTTACCTAATATAAAGTTCCCAGGTCATGTACCACAAGAAATGATAAGAGAAGCTTTAGGAGGATGTGACCTATATTTATTCCCAACGTTTGAAGAGACTGAAGGTATACCAATCATTGAAGCCTGTGCAATGGAAACTAATACTATAATAAGAGATATCCCAATATTTAATTATCTAACAGATGGAGTTAATGTTTATAAAGCAAAAGATGTCAATGAATTTGAAAAGAAAATAAAAATGTTCTTAAATGGAGAGTTAAAAAGTGTAAGTAAAGGAGCTAGAAAAATAGCAGAATCTTGTGATATTAAAACAGTAGGTAAACAGTTAAAAGAAGTATATGAAGAGGTATTAAAAAAAGAAGACTAGGTTCTTCTTTTTTTAAACATTATATTCTCTTTCTTTTTCATTACTTATATTTAAAACAATACCAACTAATATTAAATATGATAATAAACTACTACCACCATAACTAATAAATGGTAAAGTAATTCCTGTAATAGGTAAGAGTCCTAAAGTCATACCAATATTTTGTACCTGTTGGAATACAAGCATACCAATAATACCTGCTAAAACAAATTTATCACGTGATGCTATTTTCTTAGTAGCCATATTAATTAATCTTGTATCAAAGAAAATAATAATTGCAATTAAAACTATCGCTCCTAAAAGTCCAAAGTTAGAAGCATAAACAGCAAAGATAAAGTCAGTACCAGACTCAGGAAAATATATTGGAGTCTGATTAAATCCATGTCCAAATACTCCTGCAGAACCAATCGCTGCTAAAGCATTTTCTAACTGTAATCCACTACCATTTTGCCAATCTAAAATCCTATCAAATCTATAATACAAATCAGTACCCAAGATATTTACAAATAAGTCTTCATTTAAGAAATAACATCCAAGTACTAATCCAAGTATAACAGCAATAATAATTCCTAAAATAACAAACCATCTTAATCTAATCCCCGATGTAAACATCATACAGAAATAAATTATAAAGTAAATCATAACCGCACCAGTATCAGGTTCTAAAAATGTTAAAACACTAGGAATTAAAACAACTATTAAAGTCTTTAAAATAAATATAAACTCTTCTTTAATACTAGGATGATCAGTTGTCTCCCTAAAATTAGAAATCATAACAGCAAGTACTAACATAATAAAAATTTTCATAAACTCACTAGGTTGAAAACTACCTATATAAGGAATAACAAACCAACACTTACTATTATTAATCTCAGGAGCAAAGAGTAGTAGTGATACTAATAAGATATTTCCTATAATATATAAAAGCCAAGCATTCCTATACAAATAATCATTTTTAAGCTTAAAAAGAATTACAATTATAATAACTCCTACTAAATACCATATCGCCTGTTTTAAAGCTAAATTCCCATTATCAGGAGAAAGATAAGTCATCGCACTATATATAGTAGTAATACTTATAATAAAAAACAAAACAATAGGTATAACAATAGTTAAATCAATTTTCTGTCTTCTCTTCAAAACACCACGTCCTTTCATATCAAGTCATTACTATTATATCAAAAAAAAGTACATTTTATTATATAAAATACATAAAATGTAATAGGAGGGAAAACTATGAAACAATTACCACCCATTTTTAAAGTGAGTAATAATATAAGAGATACTAATCAAAAATATTTCTATGATAAAGGAAATAATAAAATAAAACCTAACGAAGTTAAAAAAAATATTGATAATAACTTATCAATAGAAGAAAAAATAAATAAAATTTTTAGAACTAAAGGTTATGCTTTTAATATCCCTGTAGAAATTACTTTCTCTAATAAAACAGTTAATACCTATCTTGCCTTAAAGAAAAATGATTCTATCATAACATTAGATAATGAAGTAATTCCCATATCAACAATTACTAAATTAGAAATAAAAAGCCCATCGGACTAAAGATGGACTTTATTTTTATACACCACTAACTAAGACATCAGGTAAACATTTAATAGCAGAAACACAATCTAAATTAATAGTAAAGAATGTACTAGTTAAAACATAAGGCTCACTACTACTAGTATCAGGATTAGGTGCTAAAACTCTACAAGTACAACAATTACCTTCTAGGTTTTCAAGTCTAAAGATAGAAGAAGTACCATTAACTGTTCCAAGAGTATAAGGAAAAGACCAAACATCTCCAGTTGTACAATTATATAAGTTTATTGGTCTTGTGTTATAGCACACTAAACTAGGAGTAGGACCTAAATAAGGCTTATCACATCCTAGAACTTCGCAAGAATCATCTTTAGAATTTTGTAAGCAAAGAATAGTCTCTAAGATGGAAGTTAAGCAACTTTTATCATCACACATAAATTATCCTCCTTTTATAAATTATCAATAATAATATCATCCAAACAACTAACAACACAGATACAATCTAAATTAATAGTTATAAAATCATTTGTAGATAGGTATGTTCTATTAGAATCACTAGTATCAGGATTAGGTCTTAATACACGACATTTGACACAGCAATCATCAACAGACTCCACTCTAAAAACAGATGAAGTATTAGTAGTACCATCTATTGTATAAGTAGTACTGAAGATATTACCAAATCTAGTATAGAAAGTAACTGGTCTTGTATTAAAACAAATAATATTAGGACTACTTCCTAAATAAGGTCTAGTACAAGACTCATCAAAGCAATCACTACCTCCGGCATTTCTTTGTAATATATCAATAACCTTTAATAGCTTACCTAAACAACAAGTATCTTTCTTTTCTTTCACTGTTTACACCACCTCTTATCTATTATCTAATATAGGTTATGAGACTAATAAATTTTTGTGTAGTTAATAACCTATAACTTCTATTATTAGTTTATGATACTATTCTTGATAATTTCCACTTTTATTTTTTTTACTAATAGAGTATAATTGTTAATAGGTGATATAAAGATGAATTTATTAGATATTCAGTATATTATAATTATTGCCGTAATATTAATAATATTACTAGCAGTACTAAAAGCTAATAAGAAAGATGCTAATATTGATTTAAATAAACTAGTAGAGTATCTTGGTGGAAAAGATAATATTATCAGTACAGAATCTAAACTATCTAGGTTTATCGTAACACTAAAAGATACTTCTAAAGTTGATAAAGAATCAATCCAGAAATTAGGTGCTAAAGGTATAGTTGAGATCAATAATCAATTAAAGATTATCTTAGGACCTGAATCTAAACAATTAAAAAAATATATTGATGAACTAAAATAGGGATAAGCTCTATTTTTTCTTTTTCTTTCCATTTTTCGACAAATTTCTACAAAACTATGACATATACTTATTTTAGAAAGAGGGAGAAATATGTCGTATATTGAAGTTATAATTGAAAGTATTATTTTACTACTTTGTCCATTAGCATTATATTTACTATATACAATCTATAAAAAGAATCTATCTATAGAAGAAAAGGACTTAGGCTTTGAAATAGCAGTCATTTCATCATTATATTTTGTCTTAAGATATGGAACTTCTTGTTATAATGATTATCCTATTATTCTCTTTGATATTCCATTACTTATCTGTTATTACAAAAGAAAAATGTCTTTAGCAGTCTTTATATCATTAATATTAATTATTTATGAGACTCTATTCTTAGGCATTAATCCTTTATTCCTAGCCTTAGAATATAGTAGTTATTTAATAGTATATTCTCTACTAGTAAGAAGAAAACTAAAGCCTATTAGTGTTGTTAACTATTTTATTATTATTAAAAGTTTTATGCTATCTCTAGCTGTATTCTGGTTTATTAGTCCAGAAAAGACCTACTCATCAAACTTATTTTATATCTTTACTATTATAATAACTCTTTACTTTGTAACTAATATAATCATATCTATATTCGCTAAAGGAGAAACAATAGTAGAGTTACATAATGATTTACAAAATATTGAAAAAGAAAAAGAGTTAAGACGTTCCTTATTTAAAGTAACTCATGAAATAAAGAATCCTATCGCTGTATGTAAAGGTTACTTAGATATGATAGATGTTAATGATAAGAAAAAAGTAAGGAAATATATTCCTATTATTAAAGATGAAATAACAAGAACTTTAATTCTTATGGATGACTTCTTGGATTATACTAAGATAAAGATAGAAAAAGAAGAGATGGATTTAGCTATGTTATTAGAAGATTTAGAAGACTATTTAAAAGATTTATTTAAGAAAAATGGTATTAAGTCAAAGTTCAATTTACCAGATGAAGATATTTATATAGAGGCAGACTATAATAGATTAAAACAAGTCTTTATTAATCTTTTAAAAAATGCTATTGAAGCGAAAGATAGTAGTAAAAAAGAAAATAAAATAAAAATAAGTTTAGAAAGTGATAATAATTTTATGAAAATAATAATTGAAGATAATGGAGTAGGTATGGATAAAGATACTCTAAATAGTGTTAGTGAAATGTTTTTTACAACTAAAAAGAAAGGTAGTGGACTAGGGGTTAGTCTTTCTAAAGAGATAATAGAACAACACGGGGGAAATATTGTGTATAATTCAGTAAAAGGAGAAGGAACAAGAGTAATAGTTACTTTACCTAAAGAGATAAATATGGCATAATATTATTGAAGTGATAGTATGTGGAATATAGAAGAAATAAAAAAAGATGTAAGAAGTAATTTATCTGATTATAGATATAATCATTCAATAAGAGTAATGGAAGAAGCGAAAAGACTAGCAGAACATTACAAAGCAGATATAGAAAAGTGTATGCTTTGTGGCTTAACTCATGATATGTGTAAAGAGTTAAGAGATAAGGAAAATGAAGATTTTATAAAGAAGTATAATTTACCTAAAGAGTTATTAAATCCTGAAAATAAAAATATGATTCACGGTTTTACCGCATCTATCCTAGTTAAAGAAAAATATAACTTTACAGAAGATATGGTCCTTGCTATTAGATATCATACAACAGGTTATCCTAATATGGATATACTTGCAAAGATAGTGTATTTAGCAGATAAAATAGAAAAAGGAAAAGATTATCCTGGCATTGAAGAAGAAAGATTTCTCGCTTATCAAGATATTGATAAAGCCATTATTTTGTGTATAAATAACCAAATAAAACATTTAAAAGAAAAAAATAAAATAATAAATAAAATGGGTTATGAAACATTAAAATCATTAGAAGAAAATACTACTGATTGAAATATTTCTAAAATAATGCTACAATTTACTTAACTTGAAAGTGAGTGTGTTTATTATGAATGAGAATAAAGGTAAAGAAGTAATTAGTAATACTAATAACATTCAACCACAAACTTCTAAACCAGTTAAAGATAATAAAGATATGAAAAAGAAATTAATGAGAATAATGCTAATAGTAGTTGGAGTTTTAGTATTACTTTTAGTTATTATCTTAGTAATGTCTTTATTTAGTAATGGTAATAAAACATATGAAGAAATAGAACAAGATTTAAAGAATGCTGCTATAGAGTATTATGATGTTCAAAGTGGGCTTTTACCACAAGAAGAAGGGGAAACTATTACTGTAAGAGCTAGTGCTTTAGCAGATGCTGGTTATATGAAACCTTTAAGTGAACTTAGAGAAGGAGAAAGTTGTAGTGGTAGAGTAGAAGTTACTAAAGTAGGGGATGAGATGGTTTATACACCATACTTAGATTGTGGAGATAATTATACTACTAAGGAATTGTATAAAGCAGTATTAGAACAAGGAATAGTAACTTCAGGTAATGGTTTATATGATTTAAATGGAGAGAAAGTTTATAGAGGAGATAATGTTAATAATTATGTTCAATTAGATAATTCTTTATTTAGAATAGTTAAAGTAACATCAGATAATAAACTTTTATTAATATTAAATGAAATGAAGTCTACATCATCATCATATTATGATGATAGATATAACCAAGATAGACGGTTTAATAGTGGCTTTAATGATTATAGAGTTAGCAGAATATATGAATATTTAGATAATCTTTATAATAATAAATTAGATTATAGTTTATTAAGTAACAATGATAAAGCAAAATTAACACCATTTAATTTATGTATAGGTAAAAGAACACCAACAGATACAACTAATAATAATAGTTTAGAATGTTCTGATATTTTAGAAAATCAAATGATAGGACTATTAACTGCAAGTGATTATATGAATGCTTCATTAGATGTTAATTGTAGAGCAACTACAGATAGAAGTTGTCAGAATTATAATTATTTAAAACTAAGTGGTGTAGAATGGTGGTTAGTAACAGGTAATTCGCTTAATAATTATGAAGCTTATATAGTTAAAAGTGGTGGATATTTAGATGAAAATACAGCATCAGGATATAAAAAAATAAGACCAACTGTTATGTTAAACAATAATGTTATGATTAAGTCAGGTAGTGGAAGTGCATCTAATCCATTTATTTTGAAATAAAAACAGAGTATATTATTATTGTAAAAAAGATTAATAGTTAGTATGTTAGTTAGAAGAGATTAAACTTTCTCTTCTTTTTTGTATAAATATTATTTTTTAGAACACTATATTATTAGGTGATAATATATGACTAATAGAAAATATGAAGCTTTAGTAAAAAAACATACTCCTAAAGAAAATAAAGTTAAATATGCAGTTACTGCTTTCCTAGTAGGAGGACTAATGGGATTATTTGGTGAAGCTTTAATTAGAATTTATATAATGTTATTTGATGTATCACGTAATGATGCTTCTACTTATATGATTATAACCTTTATCTTCGTTGCATCTCTTTTTACTGCCCTAGGCTTCTTTGATAAGCTAGTAGCAAAAGCTAAAGCAGGACTTTTAATACCAATAACAGGGTTCGCTCATTCAATGACAAGTGCAGCCTTAGATTATAAAAATGAAGGACCAATCTTTGGTGTTGGTAGTAATGTCTTTAAACTAGCAGGATCAGTTATCTTCTATGGAGTAGTATCCGCCTGGTTCTTTGGACTTATTAGATATATATGGGAGGTTTTATCATGATACTAAATTTTAGAAATGTATACTTAGATAATGCAAGTACAGTATGTGGTCCTTATGAAGCGAAAGGACCACTATCAAAAAACTTTGATAAGAAATATACTGATGATTTATATTGTAAAGAAAAGTCTTTCGAAAAAGCTGAAATTAGATTACTTGAAGATAGTATAAAGATACTACTAAAAAAGACTAAA
The DNA here is from genome assembly GCA_944332025.1 of uncultured Bacilli bacterium. Lineage (GTDB taxonomy): Bacteria > Bacillota_I > Bacilli_A > RF39 > UBA660 > Onthousia. The sequence goes on along the minus strand of CALVJB010000006.1, from coordinate 12,637 downwards.
CTAACTTCTAAAGATATAGACTTAGTAATTGCAGGTGATCTCTTAAATCAAATAACATCATCATGCTATGGAGCCTTAAATCTAAAAAGTCCATTTCTTGGTATTTATACAGCATGTGCTACTAGTATAGAAGGCTTATTAATAGGAGCGACTTTTATCGATAGTGGTAAAGTAAATAATGCTTTAATATCTTGTTCATCTCATAATATGTCAAGTGAAAAGCAATTTAGAAATCCTACAGAATATGGTTCTCCTAAACCTATGACTGCAACCTTTACAGCAACTGGAGGTGCTAGTGCACTTTTATCTAATAAACCTAGTAAAATAAGAGTTGTTAATGGACTTATTGGAACAATAGTAGATTTTAATCAAAAAGATGCCTTTAATATGGGAGCAGCCATGGCTCCTGCCGCTGCCGATACCTTATATAAATATTTAACTGAGACTAATACAAAACCAAGTGATTATGATTTAATACTTACAGGAGACTTAGGTAAATATGGTAAAGAAATACTAAAAGACTTAATGCTTAATGAATATAATATTGATTTATCTAAAAACTATAATGACTGTGGAACTATGCTCTATGATTTAGAAGAACAAAAAGAAGTAATGGCAGGAGGAAGTGGCCCGGTATGTTCTGCTTTAGTTAATTATAGTACTATTATAAAAGACCTTATGAATAACAAATATAAGAAAGTCTTACTAATCGCAACAGGAGCCTTATTTTCTCCAATAATGCTTTATCAAAAAGAAAATATTCTATCTATTGCCAATTTAATATGTTTGGAGGCGATATAATGTACTTTATTAATTCATTCTTATTCTGTGGAATAGTTTGTTTAATCGCAGAGTTAATACTAGATAATACTAAACTAACTCCTGGTCATATAACCGCTATCTTTGTATGTGTAGGTTCAGCCCTTGATGCCTTTTCTATCTATGACTTCTTCATTGCCAAAGTAGGAGGAGGAGCTTTACTTCCTATTACAAGCTTTGGTCATTCTCTAATTCATGGAGCCTTACTTGCCGCTGAATCTCATGGCATAATAGGTTTGTTAATGGGTGTCTTTGATCTTACTGCAGCCGGAATAACTGCAGCGATTATCTTTACCTTTGTCTTTACCTTAATTTTTAAAGCAAAAGATTAGAAATAGTAAATAATAATAGTAGGAGGTACTAATTATGAAGATACTCTTAATACTATTATTATTTTTTTCTTGGGCAAATGTTTCTGCCAAAACCATAACTACATCTTATCTAAAGGTAGGAGAAGTTAATGCTTCTTATCAAACTAAGGATAATGAAAAAATAGAAAAAGTTACTTACTACAAACAAGAAAAGATAGATAAAGAGTTTAAATATTTAGAAAAATGTAATCTTGAATATCCTCTTAAAAGTAATGAAGTAACTTATGGAAAATATACTAACTATAGTAAAGAAAAACTTAATGATAAAAGACTAGATGAAGATATTAAAACTATCTATTATTATAAAGATTTAAAGAAAATAGATAACTTAACTATTAGTAATATAGATAATCTTTTAATTACAAAGATAACTTTAAAATATAAAGATAAAACTATTTATGAAGGTAATAACTACAATATTAAGTTATCTAAAAAATATAGTCCTGAGTTTCTAGAGTTAGAAGTAACATGCTTTTTAAATCAAGGAGATAGAAAAGGAAGCTTTATAATAGAAAACTCTAATTATATTAAAGATAAAATAACTATAACTAAAAAGGGCTATAGTAAGTTAAAACTTAAGTTAATAAATCATTTAACTAAAACTCTTTATGATGAAAAAGTCTTAAGTAAATCTAATATAGAAGATAAATTTTATATAAAAGTTATTTCTAAAGAAAAGTTATATCGTTATCGTAAGAAGTATTATAAATGCTATAAGGATGAGAGTCTAACTGATACTTTAGTTCATAATAATTATAAAGTAGTAGATACTATTAATAAGTATTATCTATATCGAAAAGAAGCAATAGAAGTATATGATGATATAACCCTCTCTAATTACTTAGATTTATCTAAAGTAATAAAGAAAAGTACTATTCCTCTTAGTAAGTTAGAGTTTAACTATTCTAATACTTGTTCTAAAACTATTTTAACTATTAAGTATCAAGACTTTAAAGAAAATATAGATATTACTTTTGATTGTAATGATTATCCTAAAAGTAAAGTTCATAAAGGTAAAACTAAGTCTCTTACAAGAGAAATATTTGGTATTTTGTTTAAGACATTATTTTTAAGAAATTTGTAAGATGAAATTAATAACTACTTCTGTCGAAAGTATTGTTAATTAAAGAAATTTTATCTATTATTAGGTCAAGAAAGGACTGATAATATGACAGAAGAACTAGCATTAAACTATATTGGTTTAGTTAAGAATATTACTAGTAAGTATAATTTTAGAAGTGATTATGATGATTTATTTCAAGCAGGGATGGTCGGACTACAAATAGCATTACAAAAGTATGATGCAAAAAGAGAGACAAACTTTACAGATTATGCTTATTTGTGGATAAAAGGAGAGGTCTTAAAAGCCATAAATAATGATTATGGGATTCATGTCTCGACTGATACTTATAAGTTAAGTAAAGAAATTAAAGAAACAAGAGAATATTTATCTCAAAATTTAGGAAGAGAACCTACTACTTTTGAAATTTCTTATATGCTAGGAGAGTCTGAAGAAAAAATAGTAAGTGTTATGAATGCTGTTACAACTCCTTATAGTCTAGATAATAGTTATTTAGACGATGACTATAATTTATATAATAAAATCGCTCTTATTGAAAAAGGTTATGATGTAGGTGTATTAGATTTAAAAGAAGCGATTAATGGACTTGAAGAAAGTGAAAGAGAATTAATAATGTCAAGATACTATCAAGATATGACCCAAAAAGAAACAGCAGAGTCCCTTGGTATGTCTCAAGTTCAAGTAAGTAGAAAGGAGAGTAAGATATTAGAAAAGATTAGAACTAAAATTTCTTAAATTTGTTGGAATTTTGAAAATTGACTTCAAAAGAGAGGTCAATTTTTTATTTTCTCTAAGGAAATTTTTAAAATTCAAGGTTGTTTATGCCTCCAATTACTAATTTTCGTAAATTGCAATGTATTTTAACTTATGTTAGAGTGTAGGCATCTACGTAGAAAAATTAAAATTATAGGAGGTATTTATGGAAAAAGAAGAAAAGAAAGAGAAAAAATTTATTAGTCTTTTATCAGATACTACATTTAAACATTTCTTTAAAATAGAAGATTATAAAGAATTCTTTAATACTATTATTAGACCATATACAAATATGGATATTAGTGAATTTAGATTATATGATCCTGAGTTTAATAGCGGTAATAAAAAACGTGATTACCGTCTTGATATAGTACTTGAAAGTGATAAAGTTGATTTAATTATATTAATAGAGATGAATCAGTTTCCTAGTGAAGAAATAAAATATAGAAATAGATTATACTTATATGCGGCGCTTGCCAAAAGTCTAAATAGTGGAGAAAATATAAAGAAGAAAAAGATTATTCAAATAAATCTTAACAAAGAAAAGAATCCATATATTAGTAAAGGCTCTTATTCTGTCATGGATATAAATACTCATAAAGAGATAAAAGATTTTAAAATACATGAAGTGTATCTTGAAAATTACAAAGGAATAAGATATAATGGAGACAATAAAGAAGAAGCATATCTATCTTTATTTACTGCCGAATCTTACGAAGAGTTAAGAGAAATAGCAGGAGATGATAAGGAGGCATTAAAGATTGTGGATGAATTAGAAAGACTAGGTCTTGATGATAAGTTTGGATTAGCATATGATAATGAAATAATGCAGAAAAAAATGATTAATACCGCTCGTAGTTGGGGATATGATGATGGTAAAGCAGAAGGACTAGAAGAAGGAAAAAAGACTATTGCAAAAAATCTTCTTAAAGATGGCATACCTATAGAAGTAGTATCTAGAAATACTGGACTAAGTATAGAAGAGTTAAATAACTTATTAGAAGATAATGATTAGACAATTAATAACTGTAAGGAGGCTATATTATTATGAGCAAATCAGAAAATTTATGGCTTGATGATAAGTTTGGATTAGCATATGATAATGAAATAATGCAGAAAAAAATGATTAATACCGCTCGTAATTGGGGTTATGATGATGGTGCTAAGGCAAAAGAAATAGAAATTGCAAAAAATCTTCTTAAAGATGGCATACCTATAGAAGTAGTATCTAGAAATACTGGACTAAGTATAGAAGAGTTAGAGAACTTAACTGACTAAATATTACAAAACTGATAGATACATTTTATCAGTTTTTTGATGTATTTCTTTAAGTTTTACTGTATAATAAATGTAGTTGTAGAGGTGAGTTATGAGTATATATGATTTAACTATAGATAAATTAACAGAATATTTTCTAAAAATAGATGAAAAAAAATATTATGCAACAGAACTTTTCTCTTGGCTTTATGCTAAAGATAAGAGAATTACTTCTTTTAGTGAAGCTAGCAATATAAAGAAAGAGACAAGAGAAAAACTAAGTAAAGACTTTACTATTTCTAATATAGAGATAGTTACAGTAGAAAAAGCTAAAGACGTTAGAAAGTATTTATTTAAACTTAATGATAAAGAACATGTTGAAGCGGTACTTATGAATCATGATTATGGTAATAGTCTTTGTATTTCTAGCCAAGTAGGATGTAATATGGGGTGTAAGTTTTGTGAATCAGGTAGACGTAAGAAAGTACGTAATTTAACTACAGGAGAAATGGTAGAGCAGATACTTAAAGTAGAAAATGAATCTAACCTTAGAATTAGTCATGTAGTTATTATGGGAATAGGAGAACCTTTTGATAACTATGATAATATCTGTAATTTTATAAAAATCATAAATCATCCTAAAGGTCTTAATATAGGTGCAAGACATATAACAGTATCAACTTGTGGACTTGTTCCTAAAATATTAGAATTTGCTAACTTTCCATATCAAGTAAATCTTGCTATCAGCTTACATGCTCCAAATGATAAATTAAGAAAAGAGATAATGCCTATCGCTAAAGTATATCCTCTAAAAGATTTAATAAATGCCATTAAAGTATACTTAGAAAAAACAAATAGAAGAGTAACCTTTGAATATATTATGTTAGATGGTGTTAATGATAAAGAAGAACATGCTTTAGAATTAGTAAATTTATTAAAAGGAATAAACTCATATGTTAACTTAATACCATATAATGAAACAGATGCTTTACAGTATAAACGAAGTAAACCTTTAACAATTGCTAAGTTTTATGATATACTAAAGAAAAACAATATTACAGTTACAATTAGGCGAGAGTTTGGTGGTACTATTAGTGCTGCTTGTGGACAGCTTAGAAGTAAGAAGGAGGATATATGAAATCGTTTTATTTAACTGATGCAGGAAAGGTTAGAGACCATAATGAAGATAGTGTCTTAATAGTACATAATAGTGATAACGATACACTTATGGCTATCGCTGATGGTATGGGGGGACATTCTGCTGGAGAAGTAGCATCATCTATCGCTATAACCCATCTTGCAAAAGATTTTAATGAAAACTTCCATAATATGAGTAAGATGGATGCTGTTAATTTTTTAAGAGATAGTGTTAATGAAATAAATGATAGTATCTTTAGACATGAAAAGACTCATCCAGAAAGTAAAGGAATGGGAACAACCCTTGTCACTGCTATCATTACAAAAGATTATATATTATTTGGAAATATTGGAGATTCATCAGGCTTTGTTATGAAAGATGAGAAACTACATAAAGTAACATATGACCATACATTAGTTAACTTACTTGTGTCAGCAGGGGAATTAACAGAAGAAGAAGCTAAGGATCATCCTAAGAAAAATGTTTTGATGAAAGCACTTGGGGCTAATGATCCTATTGATATAGATATCTTTGATTGTGATATGGAAATAGATGCAATTCTTTTATCTAGTGATGGACTTACTAATATGTTAGATGAAGAAGCAATAGAAAGAGTCTTAACTGGAGAAGGAGATATAGAAGATAAAGTTATTAAACTAATTAGGAAAGCTAACAATAGAGGGGGTACTGATAATATATCAGTAGCATACTTAATTTTAGGAGAAGGTGAAGAATAATGGTTACAAAGGGGCAAAAAATTAATGATCGTTATGAGATAATTAAATCAATAGGCGAAGGTGGTATGGCTAATGTCTATCTTGCATATGACACTATACTTGATAGAAATGTAGCGATAAAAGTATTAAGGGGAGACCTTGCAAATGATGAAAAATTTGTAAGACGTTTTCAACGTGAAGCTTTATCGGCATCAAGTCTTTCTCATCCTAATATCGTTGCCATGTATGATGTAGGAGAAGATGATGGACTATACTATATTGTTATGGAATATGTTGAAGGGAAGACTCTAAAACAATTACTTAAAAAACGTGGTAGTCTAACATTATCAGAAGCGATTGATATAATGTTACAACTAACAGATGGTATGGCTCATGCACATGACTCATATATCGTTCATAGAGATTTAAAACCACAAAATATTATGATTCAAGATGATGGCCAGATAAAAATAACAGACTTTGGTATTGCTATGGCCCTTAACTCAACTCAGTTAACCCAAACTAATTCTGTTATGGGTTCAGTTCATTATTTACCACCAGAACAAGCAGCTGGTAAAGGGACAACTATAAAAAGTGATATCTATTCAATGGGAATTATCTTCTATGAACTATTAACAGGAGAACTTCCATTTAAAGGTGATAGTGCTGTTGAAATAGCTTTAAAACAAATGAAAGAACCACTTCCTGATGTTCATAAACTAAATAATGATATACCTCAAAGTATAGAAAATATCATCTTAAAATCAACTGCTAAAAATCCTAAAAATAGATATGATGATGCTAAGAGTATGCATAATGACTTATTAACAGCATTAAACGATGATAGAATAAATGAAAAACCATATGTTTATCCATATCCTGAAAATGAAGTAGATGAAACTACTAAAATAATGGAACCAATCAGTGATGCTAGTGAAGAGGGAATCGCTACTCCTATTACCGATGAAAAGACAAAAAAATCAAATAAATTAATAATCGCTTTATCAATTATTGCAGGAGTAATTGTAATAGCATTACTAGCAGTATTCTTTATTATTCCTGCTGTTACAGCAGAAAAAGATGTTAAAGTTCCAGATGTTAGTGGTATGACTGTAAGTAAAGCAGAGTCTACTCTAGAAGATGCAGGACTTACTGTTAATAGTAAAATAGAAGAAGTAAGTAGTGAAGATGTTAAGAAAAATAGAATTATTAGAACAGATCCAAGAAGTGGTAGTACAGTAAAAGAAGGAACTCGTGTAACCTTATATAAATCAACAGGTGTAAAGACATATACTCTTGAAAATTATGTTAATATGGATGTTAATGAAGCAAGAGAATTACTTGAAGATATGGGCTTAGAAGTTAAAACAAATGAGATAGAGCCAGATGCTACAACTTGTAGTGTTATTGGACAAAATCTTGTTATTTCACAATCACTTGATGAAGGAAGTGAAGTTACAAGTGGTGATGAGATAACTTTAACAATATTAAAAGCTATTACTTTCCCAGACTGGTATTTACAAACACCAGATGCTGTAACTAGTTGGGCTAATAATGCTTGTGTAACTGTAACAACAGAATATCAAGATGTAACAGATGAAAGTATGAATGGTAAAATTATTACTCAATCTCGTCCAAATGGTTCTACTGTTAGAAATAATGATAGTGTAACTATTACTATAGGTAGATTAGTAGAAACTGAAAATGAACCTACAACAGATGATGATGAAAAAAATAATAATAATAACGATAATGAAAACAATCCAAACAATAATAATCAAGATATTCAAGGTGAATAAATATGCAAGGACAAATTATTAAAATAAGCAGTAATAGACATATAGTTAAATGTAATAATAAAACTTATAATACTATTCCAAGAGGAAAATTTAGAAAAGAAAAAATAATACCTAAAGTCGGAGATTATGTTAGATTTAATGATAAAACTTTAGTAATAGAAGAAATATTACCTAGGAAAAATACTTTTAATAGACCTATGATAAGTAACATAGATAGAGCTTTTATCATTACAAGTCTTGTTAATCCTGACTTTTCTTTAGGTTTATTAGATAAATTTATTACTCATATGGAACTTAATAATGTAGATGTTGTTATTTGTTTAACTAAAATAGATTTAGTTGATAAAGAAACTTATGAAAAAATAAAAGAGATAATGGTATATTATACTAATATAGGATATAGAGTTCTTACTAACAATGATATTGATAAAATAAAAGAACTAATTAAAGATAACACTGTTGTTTTTATAGGACAAACAGGAGCAGGTAAGAGTACTCTTTTAAATAAATTAAATCCCGAGTGGAATTTAAAAACAGGAGAAGTATCCCTTGCTCTAGGAAGAGGTAGACATACTACAAGAAATGTAGAATTATATGACTTTTTAGATGGTAAAGTCTTAGATACTCCAGGTTTTTCTGCCCTAGATCTTTCTATTTATAAAAAAGAAGATATAAAATATGCTTTTAGAGAATTTTCTAATTACCCTTGTCCTTTTAGAGACTGTTCTCATACAAAAGAGGCTGAATGTAGTATTAAGAAAGCAGTATCTGAAGGTAAGATTCTAAAAAGTAGGTATGATAGTTATTTAAAATTTTACGAGGAGGCGATCAAATGATAAGTGCATCTTTTCTAACTAGTAAAGATATCCCCAAAACTTTAACAAAATTAAATGATACAGATGTTGATTTAATTCATATAGATGTTATGGATGGTAAATATGTAGAGAATAAATCATTACCATTTAAAGAGATGAGACATATCTATAAGTTTACAGATAAAAGATTAGATGTTCATTTAATGGTAGAGTCTCCAAGTAAATACATTGGTGATTATGCTAGTCTAAATACAGAGTATATAACAATACATTTAGATACTTTAGAAGATACTCTAAGTAATCTAAAATTAATAAAAAGTTATGGAATAAAAACAGGTATTGCCCTTAACCCAACTGATAAAGTAGAATCTTTAATACCATACTTACCATATATAGATTTAATATTAGTAATGGGAGTAATACCAGGTAAAGGGGGACAAAAGTTTATCGATAAGACTATAGATAAATTAAAAGAGTTAAAAGTATTAAAGAGAGAATATAAAGATTTTAAGTTTAAGGTAAGTATAGATGGCGGCATTAATAATGATGTTGCAAGGAAAATATATAGTTTAACTGATATTATAGTAAGTGGTAACTATATAACTAGTAGTGATGATTATCAAAAACAAATAAATAGTTTACGTTTTAAAAGTTAAATGTTATAATTAAATTAGAATAAAGAGGAGGAATACTCTATGGATAATAAAAATAGTAATGAGGAACCTAAAGTTGTAACAACACAAGCTGATAATAAGCCACAAGTTGTTGAAGCTAATTCTGATGATAATAATACTAAAGAAGTAGATCAAAAAGTTGTTGATAACAAAAGTAATGAAACTTATACTAATGATACAATACCTACAGCTGTTAAAGTAGAGGAAAATGCTACTGGTAAACAGAAGAAAGGACACCCTATATTTTTGATATTATTAATGTTGGCTCTTTTCGCTTTTGTATATTTCTTACCAGATATTACAGCATATGTTACTAATTATATAAATGAAAAAACAGGAGTTAATGAATTAAAAAGTGGTAGAATGACTTGCACATATACAAATGCTACTGATAATATTAATTATAATTATGAAGCTACTTTTAATTATGAAAAGAATAGATTAAAGAGTAGTACTATGGTTACTACTAATAGATTAGCAGATACTGCTACTGATACTGGTATATTAGCAGAAAGAGAGAATGCTTGTGAGGCTTTAAAAACAGTATTAGATGAAAATAATATTGGTATGACAGCTAGTTGTAGTGTAAGTGCTGCTGTTCAAGTAACTACTCAAACTATTAATTATGAGATACTTAATATGGATTTTATTACCTCTAACATTGCTGAATTTGAAGGATTTTATCCAGATTATGAATTAGATCAGAGTGTAACTACTATTGAACAAGAACTAGAAAATAGAGGTTATACATGCAATAGAAATGAATATAATGATGCAAATAAGTAGATGTAGAAAGAAGGTAAGAAAATGTCAAAGCACCCGTTTACAACTTGTTACCTGGGGGGCAGTTGTAGATTAAGTAATATAATTACTTTCTTTCATGATGCAAGAAGAATAGAGTAGGATTATTCTATTCTTTTTGTGTGAAATTATGAAAGGAGTAAAAGATGAAAGACTTAATAAAAAGAAATAAGAAAATATTAACAGTAGCAATAGCAATAATACTTATTTTGTTAATAGGTATAGCATATGCCTATCTTAGAACAACTCTAGAAGGACAAGAAGAGTATGTAATAAGAGTAGGAACACTTGACTTAGTACTTGGAGAAGATAATGAATTAACACTTGAAAAACAAATACCTATAGAAGATAGTGAAGGTATGAGTTTAAATGGCTTTAGTTTTTCTTTAACTAATAATGGAAATATAGAAACAGATTATACAATATATTTAGATGATATACCTCTAGATGAAGGGGAAACAAGGATGCCAGATAGCGCTATAAGGTATAGTCTAACAAAGAATGATGAAGTGTTTAGTGCTAAGAATTTAACAACAATGGGAAGTGATCCAAATAGAAGAGTAGACTTTGGAACAATAGGGGTAGATGAGACTATTAATTATACTTTAAGAATCTGGATAGATTATGATGCAACAACAGAAGAAGCAGGAGGTAAAACATTTAAAGGAAAGTTAAGAGTAGTAGCAACCCAACCAGTAGGAGAAGAAGTTAGTACAGTATTACTTGATAGTATTCCTAAAGAAAATCAATATGATGATGGAGTAGATACTTTTATAACAGGAACTGATCCTAACAACTATATCTGGTATAGTGGAAAGTTATGGAGAGCGGTGTCTGTAAATAAAGAAGCAGGAACAACTAAGCTAGTAACTCAATGGAATATAAGTGCAATTAGTTATGATGATGATAGTAGTGCTTTTGAAGGAAGTCATATGGAAATGTGGTTAAATGATACTACAGTAGATGGTTTTTTAGGTAATTTAAGAGATTATGATAATTTCATTGTTACAGATGCTAAGTGGGATTCAACTATGGATGATAGAGAATTAGGAAGTATAGAAAGGCCTAATGGAACAACTATTGTAACAGATTCTGTAGGACTATTAAATATTTATGAATATCAGTCTAGTAACAATGGGACATATGGTTATTTAAATAATGGGCTTTATTGGGTGACGTTGACACCATATTCGTCTTTACGTGTTAACTTTATAAGAAATATAGCTAACGTTGATAACTTTGACGTTACATCTTCAGTTAATAAGTATGGAATTCGCCCATCAATAGTTTTAAAATCAAGTACAAAAATTGTAGATGGCGATGGAACAGAAGAAGAACCATATAGATTATATGGAGATAATGATGGTAATTTATCAGGGACTATGTTAAATACTAGGTATAGTGGAGAATATATAAGATTCGGAACAGGAGAAAATACTTTATATAGAATAGTAAGTCATGAGAGTAAAGGCTTAACAAAAATAACAAGTGCAGTACCATTGAGAAGTGGCAATAATTTTATAAATAGTACCTTTGGAACTAATGCGACATTTTCAAGTAATAATACTATAGGTGCATTTTTGAATAATGACTATTTGAATACTGAAAACGGATATTTGACAAGTGATGATGTTGCAATGATAGAAGATAATACTACGTGGTATCTTGGTACAGTAGGAAATTTGGCTTCATATAAACTGGCAAAATATATAGATACTAATATGAGCAGTACAACTTCGACTACAATAGATACTAAAATAGGATTACTTCGTTATGGAGAATTAATGACAGGACAATTAGAAAATAGTAATAGGAATTTTTATTGGGGTATAACACCTTTTTCAGGAAATTTAGTTTGGGTTATTGGTAGACTTGGTGATGCATATTATATTCAAGCTTCTGAAAATATGCATAGTATCAAACCAGCTTTTAATCTAAAATCCAACGTTATCATAACTGGTGGAACTGGAACTAAATCTGATCCATTCGTGCTAACGTTGGATAGTTAGCAAGTAAAAGTAAGAAAATATATTAGGGCAGCTATTTAGTTGCTCTTTTTCCATCTTGACATAATCTATCTATTATGATACATTGTGTATAGATGGGAGACTTGTATAAAAGATGGGGGAAGGAGGAATTTTAAAATTTTTTTAAAAGCATGAATTTTGTAAATTGAGGGTACTTTTTAGAGTGAATTTTGAAAATTCAAGCAGTGAAAATTGCAAATTCACCCCTATTTTAGGACTGAATTTTCAAAATTGCCTTTTTGCAATGATTTATAGACTATGCTATAACACTTGCAAGGAGGTATTATGATTAAAAAACGTATTAAAAACATTCCTAAAAATGTCTCTAATGAAAAGATTAGAGAATATATGATATCTAATAACTTTGTCTATGAAGGAACACTTGA
>CALVJB010000005.1 GCA_944332025.1 uncultured Bacilli bacterium | reverse complement strand
TATATAAAAAAGCCATAAAACCTTTATATATCAAAGATTCTACGGCTTTTTAACTTTTTTTCATTATTTTATCCTGAAAAAGTTTTGTAAAAGCTTGTAAACTAAGGGAATTCTTCGTATAATTATAGTTGGAAGGAGAGAAAGATATGAAAAAGCATAATACACTTAAAGTTGTTATTATAACATTACTTTTATTTGCTTTATTAACATGGATTTTACCTTGTGCAACTTATCAAACTGAGTATACAGATATTGGTAGATATCAAGTTGGATTATTTGATATTTTATCATATCAGTCAACAGTATTAGGATACTTTGGCTATGTAGCTCTATTTGTGTTAGTTGTTGGTGGATTCTATGGAGTTTTATATAAAACTGGAGCTTATAGAAGAATGCTAGATAGTTTAGTAAAGAAGTTTAAAGGTAAAGAAGCGATATGTTTAATTATAATTATGGCTTTATTTGCATTTTTAACTTCATTTGCAGGACTACAATTAGCATTATTAATGTTATTCCCATTCGTTATTTCATTAGTACTTATGATGGGATATAATAAAGTAGCTGCAACTGCAGTAACAGCAGGTAGTGTTGCTATTGGTTTAATGGGAACTACATTTTCTTATAATACAACACAAATTTTACAACAATACTTATCAGTAGAACTTACAGATTTAATCTGGGCTAAAATTGTTTTATTAGTTTTAGGAGTAGTTTTACTTGCTCTATTTACATTAAAATTTGGTAAGAAAGCTGGTACTAAGAAAGTTGATGATAAAGAAGAGTTTATCCCAGAAGAAGTTAAGAGTGTGAAAGCTAAAGATAAGGAGAAGGATAAGAAACATAAAGTTAGAGTATGGCCATTAGTTTTAATTTTAGATTTAATGCTAATAGTTACAATTTTAGGTTTTATTCCTTGGAGTAGTGCTTTTGGTATTACTTTATTTGATGATGTAACAACTGCTGTTACAGAATTTGAATTATTTGGTTTTCCTATTTTTGGTAAGATTTTAGGAGCAATTGGTGCTTTTGGATATTGGACTTTAGTTGAATTAATAACTTTAATGTTACTTGCTATCATTATCCTTAAATTTGTTTATAAAATTAAATGGGATGATGTATTTGATGGATTTGGTAAAGGTGTTAAAAAAGCATTAGTACCTGCTTTGGTTATATTATTAATTTATACTTGCTTAGTACTTACTACTTATAATCCTTATCAATTAGTTATTTATAACTTTATTTTAGGATTAACTAAAGGATTTAATATCTTTACTACTGGTTTAGTTGTAGTTATTTCTAGTATCTTTAACGGAGATTCACTTTATGCATTCTATAGTGTATTACCATATTTTGTAAGTGTGGTTACTGATACTAATAATTATCAACTTATTGCTGTAATATTCCAGAGCTTATATGGTATTGTTACTTTAGTAGCTCCTACTAGTATTCCATTAATGGCAACACTTGCTTATACTAATACTTCTTATAAAGATTGGTTTAAGTATATTTGGAAACTATTAGTAGCATTACTTGTATTAGCATTTATTGTATTTACAGTATTATTACTAATCATATAGTAATATAGACCCTTAGGGGTCTTTTTTTTGTCAGTTTTTTGGGGCTTCTATTTCTTGATTAGAGTAAGTAAAAATCTTTACAATATTATTAGATTGGAGGAATTTTATGTTTTCAAGATTTAGTGAAGAAGCACAGAAAGCTTTAATACTTGCAAAAAAAGAGATGAATAATTTAAGACATCCTTATGTTGGAAGTGAGCATTTATTTCTTTCTATACTTTCAATGAAGGATTTAGAGATAGTATCAGTACTAGCGTCATACAATATAACTTATGAAGTATTTAAAAAAGAACTTATTAGAATAGTAGGGGTGGGTAAAGAATCTAATGAATGGTTTTTGTATACTCCTTTGTTAAAGAGAGTTATAGAGACTGCTATACTAAATAGTAAAGAGAAAGGTGAAGTAGAAGTTAGTGTTAATGAGTTATTACTTGCAATACTTGAAGAAGGAGAAGGGGTTGCAATTAGACTTTTGATAGGTCTTAATATAGATGTAGATGAGATATATAACTCTATATCAAAAGACTCTAAAGTTAGTAATAAAGCATTACACAAGAAGTTACTTGTAGAAGACTTTGCTGTTAATCTTAATAAAAAGATTGTGGGTAATGAGGTTGATCCTGTTATAGGTAGGGATGATGAGATTAAAAGTTTAATAGAGATACTATGTAGGAGGGGTAAAAATAATCCTTTATTAATTGGTGAAGCAGGAGTAGGTAAGACTGCTATTGTTGAAGAACTTGCTAGAAGAATAGTAGAAGGTAATGTTCCTAAACCACTTAAAGGGAAGACTATACTATCTCTTCCTATGGCTAGTTTAGTAGCGGGGACAAAATATAGAGGAGAGTTTGAAGAGAGGGTTTCTAAGATATTAAAAGAGCTTGAAGAAAATGATGATATTATTGTCTTTATAGATGAAGTACATACTATAGTAGGTGCTGGTGGTGCGGAAGGGGCGATTGATGCTTCTAACATTATAAAGCCTGCTTTGGCAAGGGGTAAGATACAGTTAATTGGAGCGACTACTACTTATGAATATCATAACTTTATAGAGAAAGATAAAGCTTTAAATAGAAGATTTCAAATTATTATGATAGAAGAGCCTACTAAAGAGAAGACTAAAGAGATATTAAAAAAACTAAAGCTTTTATATGAAGCTTATCACTTTGTTAGTATTAGTGATGATATTATTGATTTAATAGTAGACCTTAGTGATACTTATATTTATGAATACTATCAACCTGATAAGTCTATTGATATCTTAGATGAAGTTTGTACTAAAGCATCACTTTTAGAAAGTAAGAATGATACTTTCCTTTTTAAGATAAATATAGAACTTCAGGAAGTTATAAGTAATAAGAAGAAAGCAATTATGAAGCAAGACTTTGATCTAGCTTCTACTTATAAAGAGAAAGAAAAAGAGTTGCTTACTAAGAAGAATGACTTGGAACTTAATCTAATAACTAAGAGAAAGCCTAAAAAAATAACTAAAGAGATGGTTGCAGATGTTATATATTTAAAGACGAAGATACCTGTTTATGAGATTAATAAAAGTAGTAGGAAAATTATAAATAACTTAGATAAGAGTTTAAA
Source organism: uncultured Bacilli bacterium (assembly GCA_944332025.1). GTDB lineage: Bacteria > Bacillota_I > Bacilli_A > RF39 > UBA660 > Onthousia. The sequence continues at coordinate 45,126 of CALVJB010000005.1, read as the reverse complement.
AAAGATAGTTTTAGGACAAGATGAAATTATTACTGATTTGTGTAATAGAGTTAAGAAGGTTAGACTTGGTTTTCAGGATAAGCCTCATATAGAATCTTTTTTATTCTGTGGAAGAACTGGTGTTGGTAAAACTTTATTAGTTAAAGAGTTTGCCAAACTTCTATATGGAGATGCTAACTTTATTAGACTTGATATGAGTGAATATAAAGAGGCTCATACTGTTAGTAAGATTATTGGGTCTCCTCCAGGTTATGTTGGTTTTGATAATCATTTAACTGTGCTTGATACGATTAGAATGCATCCTCACTCTGTTATATTACTTGACGAGATAGAGAAGGCAAGTGGTGAAGTTATGAAAATATTTCTACAAGTTCTTGATGAAGGAGTATTAACTGATTCTCGTGGTAGAAAGGTTAGGTTTGATAATGTATTTCTTTTTATGACTACTAATTTAGGTTATTCTAATGATTCTATAGGATTTACAGAAAGTAAAAATAATATAGATATAGAAGAGTTTTTAGGTGTGGAATTTGTTAATAGAATAGGTAAGATTTATTACTTTAATGATATAAGTAGTGATGTTATACACAGGATTGTGGAAAAAAGATTAAATGTATTAATAGAAGGGTTTAAAAAGAAAGATTTAAAGATAAAGATATCCAAAGAAATTGTGGATAAAGTTATAGAGAAGAGTAATTATCCTAAGTTTGGAGCGAGAAGAGTTGATAAAGTTATAGATGAAGTAGTTACTCCTATTATTGTTGATGCTTGGTATAATGGTAAGAAAGAGATAACGGTTTGACTAATTTAACACGATAGTAGCGACTAATTTAACATGACTATACTGACTAATTTAATATACAGGTATTGACTTTTGTAACATTACATAAAGAAAGGTTAGGTTTTTATCTAATCTTTTGTTTTGAATTGAATAATTGACAAAGTATAGAATAAAGTATAGAATAAAGTATAGAAAAAGTATAGAATAAAATATAAAAAAATATTTTAGGAGGTAGACTATGAATTTAGGTATTGAATCTGAAAAAATAGAATTTAAAAAAAGTACAAGTGAGCTTATTGATGGTATTATATCATTATCTGCTATGCTTAATAAACACAATGAAGGAACAGTGTATTTTGGAGTGAAAAATAATGGTGATGTTATTGGTCAAAAAGATTTAAATGAAAATACTTTAAGAGATGTTTCAAGAAAAATTTCTGAGGGAATAAAACCTCAAATTATTCCACATATATCATTAGAATTAATAGAAGATAAAAAAATTATTAAAGTATATGCTAAGGGAGATAATGTTCCATATTCTGCTTTTGGTAAATATTATAGTAGATCATTTGATGAAGATAAACAGTTATCTCCAGAGATGCTTAAAGCATTAATAAATAAAGATGGTGAACCTGATTATATAGTAAAGAGAAATGCATCTAATCAAGATTTGACATTTAAAATACTTAAAGCTTTATATATATCTAATGATATTAAAATAAATAATGATAAATTTGAAGATAATTTAGGGTTAAAAACAGATGATAATAAATATAATTTAATGGCAGAGTTATTAGCGGATTCTAATGATTTATCTATTAAAGTTGTTACATTTGCAGGAACTGATAAATCAGTTATGTTAAAAAGGACTGATTATGGCGGTAAGTGTTTGTTACTCTCTGTTAATAATGTTTTGGAATATATGGAAAGTATTAATGAAACTAAAGTAAAACTTGGTGGAATACAAAGAATAGAAGAAAAATATTTTGATTTTAGTTCTTTTAGAGAAGCATGGCTTAATGCTTGTGTTCATACTAAATGGTCTGAGGAAATTCCTCCTGCTGTTTATATTTATGACGATAGAATTGAAATTGTATCTAATGGAGGGTTACCATCAGCATTAACAAAGGATGATTTTTTTGCTGGTGTATCAAAACCTGTTAATAAAAAACTTTTAAAGATTTTTTGTGATTTAGATTATATTGATCAAACTGGTCATGGTATTCCTTTAATTGTTAAAAATTATGGAAAAGATGCTTTTTATATAAGTGAACATACTATTATTGTAACTATACCACTTAATAAAGAATTATTAAATGATGTTACATCTATAGATGAATATTCTGATTTAAATGAAGCGGAGACTAAAATATTATCATTAATTAAGAATAATAATTATTATAAAACTAATGATTTTATAAAATTAACTGATTATAGTGAACCTTATATTAATAAAATTATTCAGTCATTAAAAAGCAAGAAATATATAAAACGTGAGGGTTCTAATAAAAATGGTTATTGGAGTGTATTAAAATAATTAATTTATTATGTTGTAGAAAAAACACTATTTATAAGATATAATATAGATAAATAAAAGCGAGGAGATATTTATTATGATTTATGGCAATAAAGAATTTTATCAATTAAGTGATGTTATATTTGGATTAAGAGTTGAGTATCAGAAAATTCAAAGAAAGTTAGAGTCTTTAAAAAAGTATGCAAGAGTTGATAGTGAGTATGAAAATTTAACGTTTTCATTTAATCCACAAACAAAAAGATTAGTTTATGATTGTACCTTAAAACATAATAGATTGGATAGAATATTTTCAAGTACTTTATTTGGTGCTAATGTTAAAAAGAAAAAAGGAATTTACTGTTCTGATGAAGTTTTAACAATTATGGATAGTAAAATATTTGGTAAGATAGCTAAAAATATATTGGATGATAATTTTTGTGATGGAATAGAGTTTTCTACAAAGTTTAGTAATAGAAACAATAGTAATCAGGTAGTTGAAATGAATATTTATTCTGGAAGTATTCATATATATTTAGATAATTTGTCAAAACTAAAAAGTTCAATTACAATGTCTTATTATGCTACAGGTGATATGATTAGTGTTAATAAAAAACTAGGAGTATTAACAAAAGGTGATATATATGATATATTAAATGTTAAATTTCCAGGAGATATGTTATCTAATTATCATATAGATTTAATAGATTATGCAGATAATAATAAGTCTGTTGAATTAATGATGGGTAAAGGATTAAGGTCTAATTGTGATTTAGATATTATAGAAGAAAGAAATAAATTCATTTTACAAAAGAAGAAAAGAAATTTATAAAATAATCATATAATATAATAAGAGATTATTATCTGGTCTCTTATTTTCTTTTAGATATTTTAATGATATAATATAGACAATTAGAAAGAGGTGCTTTTTATGAAGTTATATAATACTCTTACAAGAAGTGTAGAAGAGTTCGTACCAATAGATAAGAATGAAGTTAAGATGTATACTTGTGGTCCTACTGTTTATCATTATGCTCATATTGGTAATTTAAGGACTTATATAATGGAAGATATATTAGAGAAAACTTTAAATATGTTAGGTTATAATGTTAAACGTTGTATGAATATTACTGATGTTGGGCATTTGTCAAGTGATTCTGATAGTGGTGAAGATAAAATGCTTAAAAGTGCGAAAAAAGAACACAAATCAGTATTAGATATCGCTAGGTTTTACACTGATGAGTTTAAAAAAGATACAGAGAAACTTAATATTAAGTGGCCTAGTATTGTTAGTCCTGCTACTAGTAATATAGATTCTTATATAAAGATGATAGAAAAACTACTTGATGAAGGTTATGCTTATAAAGCTGGTGGTAATGTTTATTTTGATACTTCTAAACTTAGTGACTACTATATTTTAACTAATCATAAAGTAGATGATATGGTAGTGGGGGCACGTGAAGGTGTTGAGTTTGATAGTAATAAGAAAAATCAAGCTGACTTTGTTTTATGGTTTACTAAGTCTAAGTTTGATTCACAAGAGTTAAAATGGGATAGTCCTTTTGGTGTGGGTTATCCTGGTTGGCATATAGAGTGTTCCTCAATTGCTATTAAAAATTTAGGAGAATATCTTGATATTCACTGTGGTGGTGTTGATAATATCTTTCCACATCATACTAATGAAATCGCTCAGAGTGAGGCTTATTTAGGTCATAAATGGTGTAATTATTGGGTACATGGAGAACATTTAAATGACAAAAGTGGTAAGATGAGTAAATCTAAAGGAGATATACTTACTGTTAGTACTTTAGAAGATGCTGGCTTTAATCCTTTAAGTTATCGTTATATGTGCTTAGAGTCTCATTATCGTAAACCTTTACTTTTTACTTATGAAGCTTTAGGACAAGCAGAAAATGCTTATAAGAAGCTTAAGAATAGAGTATCTTTACTTAAAGATGAAGGTGAACTTGATGAGGGAATAATTAATACTTATTTAGATAAATTTAAAGATGCTTTAAGTGACGATATGAATACAGCGATGGCTTTAACAGTACTTTATGAAGTGTTGAAACTTGATACTAGTGATAAGACTAAGAAACAGTTAGTTATGGAATTTGATAAAGTTTTAAGTTTAGATTTGTTAAAAGATGATATAATAGATATTGATGATGAGATAAAAAGTTTAATAGAAAAGAGAAATGAAGCCAAGAAAAATAAAGATTATGCTGAGGCGGATAGAATTCGTGATTATTTAGAGAGTATTGGATTTAAATTAATAGATGGTAGAGGCGGTACTACTATAGAGAAAATATAGGAGGTTATATGATATTTTTTGATTTTATGTATTTTGGATATGGACTTGTTATAATTGCTTTTTTTATAACTTTACTAGCAGATATCTATTTAAGAACAAGATATAGTAAATATAAAAAAGTTAAAGTTAAAAGCGGTATGACAGGAGCTGAAGTTGCTAGAGAAATATTAAAAGATAATGGATTAGATAATATTTATGTTGTAGAGACTAGAGGATATTTGACTGACCATTATGATCCAAGAGCTAAAGTTGTTAGACTTTCTACTGATATATACAATGGTGACTCTATTGCTAGTGTTAGTGTGGCTGCTCATGAATGTGGACATGCTGTTCAAGATAAGGAAGGCTATTTCTTTTTGAAATTTAGATCTTTCTTAGTACCTATTGTTAATTTTAGTTCTAAGTTTGGTTATTTAGCTGTTTTAATTGGTCTTATCTTTGGAGCGATGAATCTTGCTTGGATTGGTATATTCTTGTTAGTGGCAATCCTTTTGTTTCAACTTATTACTTTACCTGTTGAGTTTAATGCTTCTAGGCGAGGAAAAATGTTTCTTAATAAATTAAAAGTAGTTGATAGTAGCGAAAAATCTATGGCTAGTTCTATGTTAATGGCAGCTGCTATGACTTATGTCGCTTCTTTAATATCAACATTATTAGAATTATTAAGACTAGTTTTAGTTGTTATGGGTAATGATAGAGATTAGACTTTATAGTCTTTTTTCTTTAGGAGAGTGTTTATGGATATTAGATGTGTTAATTCTTTAGTACTGGCTTATCTTGGTGATGCTGTGTATGAAGAATATATTAGAATGTATTTAACCCGCAAAAAAATAGGGAAAGTTAATGATTTGCAGAAAGAGTCTATTAATTATGTCAGTGCTAAAAGACAAGCTTATTTTTTAGATAAAATGTTAGATAGTGATTTCTTTAATGAAGAAGAGATTAGTGTTATTAAGCGAGCTAGAAATGCTAAAAGTCATGCTAATCCTAAGGGATGTAGTGTGATAGAATATAAAAAAGCGACTGCAATAGAAGCACTAATTGGGTATTTGAAACTTAGTAATAGAATGGATAGAATAGATGAAGTTATGAATTATATAGTGGAGGAATTATGTTAGTATATGGAAGAAATGTAGCGGAAAGAATATTTAGTGATGAAAAACTTTTAAAAAAAGTTAGAAAATTGAAAATTGAGGAGAAATATTACTTGAAAATTAAAAATTTGCTAGGGGAATTTCCAAAATCTAAGATAAAATTGGCTCGAAAATCGGAAATTGATAATTTGACTAGGGATAATCACCAAGGTATAATCATCGATATGGAGGACTACCAATATACTCCTTTAAATAAAATATTAAATAGAGAAGATGATAAAATCCTTATCTTAGATCATATTCTTGATCCTCATAACTTTGGTGCTATTATTAGGACAGCTGTCGCTGCAGGAATTAAAACTATTATCATTCCTAATGATAGACAAGTACTTGTAAACTCTACTGTTGTTAAAACTAGTGTAGGAGCAGTATTTGATATTGATATAGTCTTGGTTACTAATCTTAATAATACTATTAAAACACTTAAAGATAACGGTTTTTGGATATATGGTACAGTTATGAGTGGGGAAGACTATAGAGAGGTAGACTATAATGGAAAAGTTTGTCTTATCATTGGTAATGAAGAGAAAGGTATGAGTAAACTTGTTAAAGAATCTTGTGACTTTCTAATTACTATTCCAATTAGTCCTAAAATAGATAGTTTAAATGCTTCTGTTGCAGCAGGGATATTGATATATGAGGTAGTCCGAAGTAGAAAGTAGGATTTATGAAATATAATGATTATGAACTTTTAGACTTAATTTACGATAATGATGAAGTGGCTTATGATATTATGTTAAAAAAATATAAGCCTATTATTTATAGTAAAGCTTTAGAGTATTATAATTATTTAAAAGCTAATCACTATGAAGGATTTACTCTTGATGACTTTTTACAAGAAGGTATCATTGCTTTTAACCATGCTATTAAGAAATTTGATTCTAATAAGGGAACTTTGTTTTATTCTTTTCTTTTAGTATGTTTAACGTCTAATTTTAATTATATGTATAGAAGTATTCTTACTCTTAAGAATAGACCTCTTTTGAAATATCAGGAGTTAGATTTTGAAGTTAGAGATAGTGAATCGAAAGATCCTTATAATGTTATAGATGATTTAGATATCTATGATGAATTAAATAACTACTTGTATGATTTAAATATAGAAGATGCAGCGATTATTACGTTAAGATTAAATAACTTTAAATATAGGGAAATTATGGACCTTTTAGAGGTTAGTTCTTCTCATATTAGTAGAGTTATTAAAAACTTGAAAGAAAAATTTCAATTTTGTGGTTGACAAGTATTACTTTTCTTTGTTATTATCTTTCTAATCTTTGAGAGGTAGTGGTATTATGAGAGGTTCTTTAGATATATTTGATTGTTGTATATAAAAATGACTTTTTTGGTAAGTCATTTTTTTGTAAATAAATTTGGAGAGGAGTGATATTTTGATAACTATTAATGATGTACTTGATAAAGTAAGAGAAAATGATATAGGAGGAGAGGAAGTTATTAGAAAAGCTTATCTATTAGCTTCTAAGCTTCATGAAGGACAGTTTAGACAGAGTGGAGAGCCTTATATAAGTCATCCTTTATATGTTGCTTATATTCTTGCTTCTACTTATAATGATACAGAAACAATTGTAGCAGGTCTTTTACATGATACTGTTGAAGATACTGATATTACTTTAGGTGAGATAGAGTCTATATTTGGAAGTGGTGTTGCAAGGCTTGTTGATGGGGTTAGTAAATTAAAAGGACTTAACTTTTCTAGTAAGAGTGAAAAAGTAGAAGCGAATACTGCTAAGATATTAAGAGCGATTAATGATGATATTAGAGATATTCATATTAAGTGTGCAGATAGACTTCATAATATGATGACAATTGGTTTTAAGAGTGAATTTAAGCAAAAGGAGAATGCACTTGAGACAATAGATTTATATGTTCCTTTAGCATATCGTACTGGTATGTATGAAGTAAAAAAGAAATTAGAAGATTTATCTTTTAAAGTGTTGAATCCTTTAGATTATGAAGATACTTCAAGAAAAATAAATGAGTATTTTGATGTAAATAAAGATACATTAGATAGAGTTGTTTTTAATATAGAAAAGACTTTAAGAGATAATAATATTAAAGGTGTTGTTAAGTTAAGAATAAAAGAAGTTTATAGTACTTATAAAAAGTTAAATAAACTTAATAGAAAACTTAATCATAGTAATACAAATATTGTAACTCTTGATGCAGTACATGATTTATTTGCTGTTAAAATAATAACTGATGATTATTTAGATTGTTATAAAGCTGTGGCTGTTATAAATAAAAAATATGTTCCTGCTAAATCAATAATTAAAGATTTTATTGCAGTACCTAAAACTAATTTATATCAGTCTCTACATACTGTTTTTTCGGTTAATAATTGTTTAGTGCAAGCACAGATTAGGACTAATTTTATGGATATGATAGATACTTATGGACTACCATATTATATCTATTCTAAGAATAAACCTTTTAGTGAATTGCAAGATGAGATAAGAGAGAATTTACAGTTTTGTAAAGATCTTAACTTTCTTAGTGAATATTTTGAAAGAAATGATTTATATGTAGAGAAAGTTAAAAAAGAGTTATTTGCTAATGAGCATGTCTATGTTAGGACTAAAAATAATAGAACTATTGAATTACCTTTAGGTTCTACTCCTATAGATTTAGCATTTTTAGAAAGCGACAGTACTGGTTATAATCTTGATAGAGCGATTGTTAATGGAATAGAAGTACCACTTGATTATGAGTTGAAAAATAATGATAGAGTCTCTTTTGTGATGGGAGGGGGCCCTGAAGATTATTGGTTAGATTCTGTTAAGACAACTAGAGCGAAAGAGAAGATTCTTAAATATAATCAGACTTGTAATTACTCTTAAAATGCTTTAAAATATATAGTATAAAGAATAGAAAGCAGTGATGCCTATGGGAGAGATAATTAGATTTCCTTTTGAAGAGACATTAGATGAGTATACTAAGACTTATCATAATAATGATGAATATACACGTCTTTTTTATGTAATGGATTCTACGATGAAATATATTCATGGCAAAGGATATTATGTTATTAACTTTAATCCTAAAAATATAGTAGTTGGTGTTACTAATAATAATGAAGATTATGTTAATTTTAAAAGTATTGATGTAATGGATGATGATATTACTAATAAAATAAATAATAATATATATAACTTAGCTTTCTTAGAGATAGGTATTTTGTCAGAAACTTTGGAACATTTAAAGCCAGAGTTTTTGAAAGAAAACTATTCACAATTTAAAATATTTATACCTGAGAACTTAGTTAATTATTATCAAATGATAGTAGTTAATGGAGGACATACTTATTTATGTGATTATATAGAAATTAAAAATAAACAAGAGATTACTAAGCTTAATAAGGCTCTTCTAGAAGAGGGTGGTTCTAGTAAAGGTAGAAGTTATGTTAAGAGTACAGGACATTATGGTAATGATGAAGATAAGATAGTTCCTATGAAATTACCTGGTGAGGAGAATAAAGATAATATAGCAGCTTTTGTTACTAATTATGCTTTAGCTTTTGTTGTAATTGCTAGTAGCCTTTTAATACCTTTAATTGCTTTTTTGTTAGGACAAAGATAATAGTATAGATTAGAAAACAGTCTATACTTTTTAAATTCCACTTTTATAGAAAATTTGTTTGACTTAATATTATACTTGTGGTATATTTTGGTAGTAGAAAAATTAGTTGTTTTGTATTATAATAAATAGCGTTTTAAGGAAGTGGTTGATATGGATAAAATAATAGTTAAAGGTGCTAGAGAAAACAATTTAAAGAATGTTTCTATAGAATTACCTAAGAATAAATTAATTGTAATGACTGGTGTTAGTGGTAGTGGTAAATCTTCTCTTGCTTTTGATACGATTTATGCAGAAGGGCAAAGAAGATATGTAGAGAGTCTTTCTGCTTATGCTAGACAGTTTTTAGGAGGGACTGAAAAGCCTGATGTAGATTCTATAGAAGGTCTTAGTCCTGCGATTAGTATAGATCAAAAGACTACTAGTAAGAATCCTCGTAGTACTGTTGGTACTGTTACTGAAATATATGATTACTTACGTCTTTTATTTGCAAGAGTTGGGGTTCCATATTGTCCTAATCATAATATTCCTATAACTAGCCAGAGTATTGAAGAGATGACTAATAAAATATTGGAACATGAGGAAGGTACTAGACTTGTTATTATGGCTCCTGTTGTTCATGGGGAGAAGGGTACTCATAAAGATTTACTTGATGACTTAAGAAAACAAGGTTTTGTTAGAGTTAGAGTAAATGGAGAGATGCATGATTTAACAGAAGAGATTACTTTAGAGAAGAATAAGAAGTCTAATATTGAAGTAATTGTAGATAGAATTGTCTTAAAAGATGGTATTAGAAGTAGACTTTTTGAGTCTTTGGAAGTTGCAACTAAACTTAGTAAGGGTAAAGTAGTTGTTGATTTTCTTGGAAGTGGAGAAGTTGTTTATTCAGAAGACTTTGCATGTCCTTATTGTGATTTTTCATTACCTGAACTTGAACCTCGTCTATTTAGTTTTAATGCACCTTATGGGGCATGTCCTGAGTGTAAGGGACTTGGTATTAAATTAAAGATAGATCCTGATTTAGTTATTCCTGATAAGAATAAATCTTTAAAAGATGGAGCGATTGTTACTCTTGGGGATGATACTGATAATATCTATTTTAAGAAATTAGAATGTTTGTGTAAGCATTATAAAATAAGTCTTACTAAACCTTTTAAGAAACTAACGGAAAGAGAGAAAGACTTAATTCTTTATGGAAGTGATGAATTAATTAATTTTCATTTTGCTTCTAAAAGTGGTAATGTTACTAACCAAACTGATTATTATGAGGGAATAATCAATAATCTTGAGAGACGTTATATGGAAACATCTAGTAGTTGGATTAGAGAATGGTTAGAGAAGTTTATGATAGAGCAGACTTGTGAAGTGTGTAATGGGGCAAGACTTGCAGATGAAGTTTTATCTGTTAAAGTAGGGGATAAAAATATTTATGAAGTAACCCTAATGAGTATTAAAGAACTTATTACTTTCTTTGATAAATTAGAGCTTAGTGAAGAGAAGATGCAGATTGCAGATCTTATCCTTAAGGAGATTAAGTCACGATTATCATTCTTGAAGAATGTTGGTCTTGAATATTTAACTCTTGCAAGAAGTGCAGGGACTTTATCAGGAGGAGAGGCACAACGTATTAGACTTGCTACTCAGATTGGTTCTCGTTTAACTGGTGTTTTATATGTACTAGATGAACCTAGTATAGGACTTCATCAAAGAGATAATGATAGACTTATTAATTCGTTACTTGAAATGAGAGATTTGGGTAATACTTTAATAGTTGTAGAACATGATACTGATACTATGCTTGCTGCCGACTACTTAGTCGATGTAGGTCCAGAGGCAGGAGATAGAGGTGGAAGAATTGTGGCAGCAGGGACACCTAGTGAAGTTATGGCAAATGATAATAGTGTTACAGGACGTTATTTAAGTGGAAAAGAATGTATTGAAATGCCAAAAACTAGAAGAAAAGGTATTGGTAAATATATAACTATTAAAGGAGCAGAGGAGAATAATTTAAAAAATATAGATGTTAAAATTCCTCTTGGAACATTTACTTGTGTAACAGGTGTTAGTGGTAGTGGTAAGAGTAGTTTGATTAATGAGATACTTGTAAAAGCTGCATCTAATACTTTATATAAATCTAAAGTTAAGCCTGGTAAACATAAGAAAATACTTGGACTTGAAAATATTGATAAACTTGTAGATATATCACAGTCACCTATTGGTAGAACTCCAAGAAGTAATCCTGCTACATATACAGGAGTATTTGATGATATTAGAGAGTTGTTTACTAATACTAAAGAAGCGAAAATGTATGGATTTGAGAAAAATAGATTTTCCTTCAATGTAAAAGGTGGTAGATGTGAAGCGTGTCATGGTGATGGTGTTAAGAAAATAGAGATGCATTTCTTACCTGATGTTTATGTTCCTTGCGAAGTTTGTCATGGTACAAGGTATAATAGAGAGACTTTAAACATTTACTATAAAGAGAAGAATATTGCCGATGTTTTAGATATGCGAGTTAGTGAAGCATTAGAGTTCTTTAGTAATGTTCCTAAGATTAAGAATAAACTTCAAGTATTAGAAGATGTAGGGCTTGGTTATATTAAACTAGGTCAAAGTGCTCCAACACTTTCTGGAGGAGAAGCTGAAAGGGTTAAACTTGCTAAAGAGTTACAAAAGAAAGCGACTGGTAAAACCTTATTTGTTTTAGATGAACCAACGACAGGATTACATTCTGCTGATATTAAGAAGTTACTTGCAATTTTACAGAAAATAGTCGATAATAAAGATACAGTACTTGTTATAGAACATAACTTAGATGTTATTAAATGTGCTGATTACATCATAGATTTAGGTCCTGAAGGAGGAGATGGTGGTGGTAATATAGTTACTACTGGTACTCCAGAAGAAGTAAGTAAAGTTAAAGAATCTTATACAGGACAGTTCTTAAAGAAGATGTTATAAATTATAGGAGGAGACTATGAGAATAATTGTAAAGACAAAAGAAAAAATCAGATTAAATAGATTTTTAGAATGGCTTTTGTATTTTGCGAGTTATTCATTAGTCTTCTTTTTAGTTTCCTTTGGTTTTGAAACATTTTATATAGATCCATCACATCCTGTACTTTTTTCTATACTTGCATCATTTATAATTTATATTTTAAATCAAACAGTTAAGCCTTTGTTAGTTAGATTAACAATACCAGTAACAGGTTTGACTTTGGGCCTTTTTTATCCATTTATAAACTTATTTATTTTAAAACTTGCAGATTGGATACTTGGTAAGTACTTTAACCTTTTAGACTTTTGGGTAGCACTTGTTATTTCAATATTAATTTCAGTAGCGAATGTTTTAATAGAAGAATTTGTTATTAAACCTATTATAAGAAAGGTTAAACATTATGGATAGAGTGTTTTTAGATTTAGGATTTATAAAAATATATTATTATTCTATCTTTATTCTTTTAGGAGTAATAGTAGGTGGAGTTTGTGTCTTTTTAGAGCTAGAAAAAAATAGGATTGATAAAAATGAACTCTTTGATATGTTTTTCTATACAATTATCTTTGCTTTTTTAGGAGCGAGACTTTATTATGTTTTATTTAATCTATCATATTACTTGTCTAATCCTATAGAAATACTTTATATATGGCACGGTGGTCTTGCTATTCATGGAGGAATACTTGGTGGGCTTTTATATCTTTGGTATTATAGTAAGAAGCATAAATTAAATCTTTTAAAACTTTTAGATATACTAGTAGTAGGTCTTATTATTGGACAAGCGATAGGTAGATGGGGTAATTTCTTTAATAGTGAAGCATATGGATATGTTACATCATATGGATATTTAAAGAGTTTATATATACCGGAATTTATTATTAGAGGAATGTATATTAATGGAGATTACTATATGCCAACATTCTTCTTTGAATCAGTTTGGAATGTAATTGGCTTTATAATTCTTTTATTAATTAGAAAGTTTTATAAGAATTTAAGAACAGGACAACTTATGGGATTTTATATGATGTGGTATTCTTTTATTAGGTTTATAATAGAAAGTATGAGACTTGATAGTTTAATGTTAGGTCCTATTAGAGTGGCTCAACTTGTATCTGTAGTATTGTTTGCTGTAGGAGTTTATTTTGTATTTTTAAGAAAGAATAAGAAATTGTATAGAGAGGAGAAGCTTTATGAAACTTAAAGGAAGCCAAAAAATAGAAACAGAAAGATTATTTTTAATGCCTCAAACAATTAAAGAACAAAAAAGACTATGGGAAATATTAATGATTGATGATGTGAAGAAATATTATTTAACTGTTCCTATTAAATTTAAAAATAAACTTATTGATTGGAATTTACAAGAAAAATATTATAAGACGAAAATAGAACACGCTAATGATAAAGATGTTTTTTGTTGGAGTATTTTTTTAAAAGATACAGATAAGTGTATAGGTCAGATTGATTGTCATATTAATATTGATAACCAATCTTCTATAGATGTTTATGATGTAGGATGGTATATAGATCCCTTATATCAAAGTATGGGATATTGTACAGAAGCTGCTAGAGCTATGCTGTATTATATGTTTGCAGAGTGTGATATTAAGAAAATTATAACGAGTGCGGCTGTTTGTAATTCTTCATCGTGGAAGGTGATGGAAAAACTAGGATTTATTAGAGAGAAAAAAACAAGAAAAGTACAATATACTTTTTTAGACGAACTGACTGAAGTTTATATATATACGATTGATAAGGAAAGATTTCTTTCATTTAATTTTTAAAAATAAAGGAGAGTTATTTATGAATAATAAATATAAAGTGGTTATTATAGGTTGTGGTGTTGCAGGAATGACTGCAGCATTATATTTGAATAGAGCAGGAGTAGACTGTATTATTTTAGAAAAATCTATGCCTGGAGGACAGATAGTTGATAATGGTAATATTATGAACTTTCCCTCATATGAGTCTATCAGTGGAAGTGATTTGGCAATAAAAATGTTAAAACAAATTACTGATTTAGGTGTTCCTGTTAAATATGAAGAAGTTACTGAGATTAAGATAGATAAAGAGAAAAAGGTTATTACTAGTAAAGATGAATATATATGTGACTATGTTATAATTGCTACTGGTCGTAAGCCTAAGTTGTTAGGTGTTAAAGGTGAAGATGAACTTAGGACTAAGGGAATAAGTTATTGTGCTGTTTGTGATGGAGCATTGTATAAAAATAAAGATGTGGTAGTAGTGGGTGCTTCTGATGCTGCTTTTGAAGGGGCAATATATTTGAGTAAGTTGGCATCATCTGTTACTGTTTTATATCGTAATGAGTTTAGAGCGAAAGCTTATCTACAAGATATGATTAAGAAAATAGATAATATTTCTTTTGTAAAAGGAGAAGTAGAAAGTATTAGTAAAGATGATAGAATTACTATTAAAACAAAGAATAGTGGTGATATAATTACTGATGGAGTTTTCATATATATAGGGCAAATTCCTAATGCTAATTTTTTAGAGTCTTTAGGTATTTTAGATGATAAAGGATATATTAAGACAGATGATAATTTAATGACTTCTATAGATGGTGTTTATGCAGTAGGTGATGCCTTAAATAAGTATGATTACCAAATAGTTATTGCCATGGGTGAAGCGGCTAGGGTTGCTTTAGAGATTTCAAGGAGATGAGTAATGTGAATAATAAAAAAATTGTAGTTTTTGGAGGAGGAACAGGTCTTTCTTATTTACTTAAAGGACTTAAAGACTTTCCTTTAGATATAACAGCAGTTATAACTGTTTCAGATGATGGAAGAAGTACTGGTAAATTAAGAGAAGAGTTTCATGCCCCTGCTGTTGGAGATATTAGACAAGTACTTAGTAGTTTATCTTCTACAAGTGATAACATTAAGAATATGCTAGAGTATCGTTTTAATACAACTAGTGATTTAGATGGACATGCTTTAGGTAATTTAATACTTATATCTCTTTTAAATATTACAGGTAGTTTAAAAGAATCTATTAATGAACTTTGTACTCTTTTAGATATAAAAAATAAAGTGTTACCACTAACAGAAGATGCTAATCTTACACTTATGGCAGAGATGACTGATGGTAGTGTTATAGAAGGAGAAGCTTCTATTACTAAGAGTGATAAAAAAGTAAAGAGACTTTTTTATAAAGAACAACCTGAAGTATTAGATGAAGTTAAAGATGCGATATTAGAAGCAGACTTAATTATTTTTAGTATGGGTAGTCTTTATACTAGTATATTTCCTCATATTATTAGTGATGATGTAAGAGAAGCTTTAGATGAAGTTAAGACTCCTATTATGTATCTATGTAATATAGTAACACAACCAGGGGAGACTGATGACTTTACTGTGAGTGATCATGTTAAACTTATTAATAATTATTTAGGTAAACATAAGCTTGATGCTGTTATCGCTTCTAACTCTAAGATAAGTGAAGAGATGGCTTTGAAGTATGCTAATGAAGAGAGAAAAGATCCAGTTAAAATAGACTATCCTGTTTTATCTAAATTAGATACAGAATTTATTGAGGCAGACCTTTTAACTATTGCTGATAATACTTTAAAACATCATAGTCAAAAACTTAGTGCTTTAATATTCTCATACTTGATGAGGTGATGTTATGTCTTTTACAGGTACTGTTAAAAATGAAATAACAACATTAAATCTTTCTGAAACTGCTAAAATAGCTTTAATTTCAGGTTTTTTTCGTAATAATTATCAAATAATAGATAATTGTATTACTATTAGTAGTGAAAATGATAGTGTTATAAATTATTTAAAAGATTTACTTGATAGTTATGAAGAGATATCTTATGAAGAGGAACTATTAGATAATAATAATTTTAGTAAAAATAAATTAAAAGCTTTAATTGTTACTAAAGGAGATACTTTTATTAGGGAAAATTTTTGTATTGATAGTGAAGTTGTTCCTAGTTATTTAGTAGAACTAGATGATGAGGTTAGAGGATATTTAAGAGGTGTTTTTTTAAGTAGTGGAAGTATTAATGATCCAAAGACTAGTAGATATCATTTAGAGTTTTTAATAGAGAAGGGGGAAGAATCTGTTTTTGTTCAGAAACTTCTTAATACTTATTCCTTAAATGCTAAATTATTAAGTCGTGATAAAGGGTTTATGTTATATATTAAAGAAGCTGATAAGATAAGTGATTTTTTAAAGATAATTGGTTGTAGTAAGGCAGTATTATATTATGAAGAGATAAGGGTTTATAGAGATGCTAAAAATAAAACTAATCGTCTTAATAATTGTGAACAAGCAAATATGGATAGAGTAATAGATTCTGCTATGGAACAATTAAAATATATTAAAATACTTGAAGATAATATGGCTATAGAATTACTTGATGATAAGACTAAAGAAGCTTTAGAATATCGTAAAAAATACCAAGAAGCTTCTCTTAAAGAACTTAGTGAGATTATTAGTTTAGAAACTGGTAAAAGAATCACTAAGTCAGGGCTTAACCATAGATTTAGGAAAATTAAAGAGTTAGCACTTAAATTCTTGAACAATTAAAACTAGTCAATTTTAGATGACTAGTTTTAATATTACATAAGATTTATTATTTGCTTTTTTGAAAGACCAGTTATTTCACTAATTAGAGGTATTTCCATTTTTTTAGAAAGCATTGATTTAGCGATAGATTTTGTTCCTTGCTCAATGCCTTGTTCTCTAGCAATATTACTATGATACTCTATCTTTAAAGCTTCTTCTTCTTTTCTTCTTTTTTCTGGATCATATAGACCTATATTATCAATGTTATCTGTTAGTTCATATAATCTTTTTGAAACTTCCATTAATTCATCGTCCCCTTCCGCTATTTTTTTAATTTCTAAATAATCATCTAACATTAATATTACTAATTCTTTATCTAATTTAGTTAACTCTTCTCCATTAAGATACTTATTATAACTTTTCATCATATCTATATGTATCTTTTCACTTGTTTTAGTTTCTATTATATTTTCATTATTCTTCATATAAAATTTAGAGATGTTTTCTTTTCCTAGACATTCTTCAAAATTATCAAATATATCAAAGTTAATCTGGATTACTTTTATTTTTTTACTATACTCTTCACCTTTACTTAGCAATTCACCTTTTAGTTTTCCAAAGTAGGCATCATTTCGCTCTATTAGGCCATCCCAGTATCCACGATTACACTCTAAGTTAATAATATAGCCTGGTAATTTAAAGATAAAATCTGATACTTTTTTTCTTTCTAAAGCGTTAGATATTTTATATTCAACATTTTGTTCTTTGAAGTTTTTAATAATAAATTCTTTATCAAGACCAGTTAATTTAGATATTAAATCTCCTAAGTATAGTAGACAACCACCCATAATAGATTTAAATACACTATCAAGTGTTCCTTCATAGATAAAGTTATTAGATATCATATATTCTCTAATCTTTTCATTAGAGACATTTTTAGGAATATTTTTAATACGTTTTTTAATCATAATACCTCCTTGCAAGTGTTATAGCATACTCTATAAATGATTGCAAAAAGGTAATTTTGAAGATTCATCCCAAAAATGGGGGTCAATTTTCAATTTTCGCTAGGTGAATTTTCAAAATTCACCATAAAAATGACTATCAATTTACAAAATTCAATCTTTTTTCAAAAATATTATTTTTCCTCCTTTCCCCCATCTTTTATACAAGTCTCCCATCTATCTATAAAGTATCATAATAGATAGATGTTGTCAATTATATATTTTTATACTTTATATTTATTTAATAGTATGATAAATTTAAATAGAGGAAGGTGTTTTTATGTATAAGATAACTAATTTTACTGATAATAATGATGTTAAAGTAATAGAGGAACTTGGTCCTTTTAAAGTAATTGAATATCAAAGAGATTTAAGTGTTACTCCAATGACTGCACAGACTAGTTATTTTAGTAATTTGATGAATGTTAGAAAAAGACAAGTTATTTGTAATTTAGGTGTTTCTTCTATTACTACACAAAGTGGGGCAATGCAATGGATGATAGGTAATGTTAATGCTACTACTGGTGTTAAAGGTGTAGGAGACTTCTTTTCAAAAGCTGTTAGAGGTTCAGTGACTGGAGAGTCTGCTATTAAACCAGAATATACTGGTGATGGTTTGATGATATTAGAGCCTACTTATAAACACATCTTATTATTAAATCTAGATGAATGGAATAATTCTATTGTTTTAGATGATGGATTATTCTTAGCTTGTGACTCTAAATTAAAACAAAAAGCAGTTATGAGGAGTAATGTAAGTAGTGCTTTAGCTGGTAATGAAGGATTATTTAACTTGGGTATACAAGGTAGTGGGATATTATGTCTTGAATCTCCTTGTCCTAAAGAAGAGTTAATAGAAGTAGAACTTCAAAACGATGTTATTAAAATCGATGGTAATATGGCTATTGCTTGGAGTGGTAGTTTAGATTTTACTGTTGAACGTTCTGGTAAGAGTTTAGTTGGTTCTGCAGCTTCAGGTGAAGGTCTTGTTAATGTTTTTAGAGGAACTGGTAAAGTGTTATTAGCACCTGTTGATAAAGTTAAATAATACTGGATGGTATATAGGAGCGATTATGATAGATTTACATATACATACTACAAATTCAGATGGCGAGTTTTGTGTGACAGATATTTTAGAGAAAGCAGAGTCTAAAGGACTTAATATTATTTCTATAACAGATCATAATAATATAAATGCTTATGATGAGATTAATGATATTAGTGTTAGAAAGCTTTATAGTGGAAAAATAGTTATAGGTGTTGAACTTGAATTTGTATATAAAGGTAGATTATTTGACATGTTAGGTTATGGTATAGATTTAGAAGTGATGAAGAAAAGTGAAATAATAAAAGAAGGATATGTTCATTCTACAGTAGAAGGTCAGTCTGAGATTTTAGATAAACTTAAGCATGTTTGTGACGAACTTGGTCTTAAATATTCTTTAGATTTAAAGATTGTTAAACCTAATCATATGGCTAATGATGTTTTAGTTGATGATATTTTAAAATATAGTGATAATAAAGAAATTTTATCTTCTATGAATATCGTGGATAGATCAAGTTTTTATCGTAAACATTTTTGTGAGCCATCTAGCCCTTTTTACGTTGATCAAACTGTTGGTAAAAAAGATATATTCTATGTAACCTCTTTAATTCATGATGCTGGTGGTTTATGCTTTCTAGCTCATCCGTTTGTTTATAATTTACCTAATATAAAAGAGACTTTGGATGAAATAGTCTCTTTAGATATAATAGATGGAATAGAGTGTGCTCATAGAAAACATACTGAGGAGCAAATTGATTTTTTAATCGACTATTGTAATAAGCATAATCTTAAAAAGAGTGGTGGTAGTGATTTTCATATTGATAGTCACTATCTTGGTTATGCTAATAAAGGTAATTATGCAATAGATGGTGATTTAGTTAAAGATTGGGTAAAAGTGTATTTAGTTTAAATTAAAAGAAATGCTAAGATGTTTAGTATTTCTTTTTATAGTTTTCATTCATATATTTTTTAAAATCATATTTTTTTCTTTGCTCTAATTCTTTTAATATTCCAATAAATTTATTAATATTATTTTTATCTATTTTAACTTTATCAATATCTTTCCATACATCATCAATATCAATATCGCCAGCTTTGTATGTAAATAATTCGTCATCCCAACAATAATTGCTTGGCCATTTAGCTTTACTATATTCATACATTCTTTGATCCATATAGTGAAAGTGAATATCACCTTTTATTTCATTTCTATTAAAGAAAGAAGAATGTTTTTCTATTTGATTATAATACATAGTTGCTAGAGAATCTCTTAATATTTGAATTGCTTTATCTTTTTCATAGTTATATAATTTTAAAGGCTTTCCATAACTAATATAAATATTATTAGAGTTATCATTATAGACAGATATTGGTACAACTTCAACTCTATTTTGGACTGATAAGGTATATGGTCCTCTGAATAATTTTTGACATAGTAAATTTTCACTATCATTCCATCTTCCTTCTGGAAATATTAAAATACTATTTCCAGCTTCTAAGACTTTATTCATTTTAAGGATAGAATCTTTCCTACTTTTTTTATCAAACCTATTTACATATATTAGACCGTAAATCCAAATAAAAAGAGTACGAATTTCAACATGTAATTGTTCTGTTGCTCCAAATAATGAATAAAAGTTTCTATCTGCAGTGGCGATAATTGCTGCACCATCGAAGTAGAAAGAGTGATTTGCTGCAAAGACATAGGTTTTATCCTTATCTAATTTTACCTTTTTATCAATAATAATCTTTTGTTTATAAATAATTCTTAATATAATTTTAAATGTTAAACTGATTGGTTTATGAAATAGCCTTCTTATTGTTAGTCCAAATTTGGTAGTGAAATTATTTTCATCTTTTTTTGCTAATTTTTCTAATCTTTTAAATATTAGTTTTTTCATTTATCATCATTCTTTCCATCATCTTGTAATTTTTTAAAATCTATTTTGCCTACTCTTGTAGTTGGTAAGCTATCCATATATTCATAGCTTATTGGCCAGGCATATTTTGGTAAGTTCTTTTTACATAACATCATTAATTCAAGTGTTACTATTTCTTTCTTTTTGTGCTTGTTTTTTAATACAATGTAAGCTTTTGGTACTTCAATTTTACGTTTATGAGGAACTCCAACTACAGTACATAACATTACTGAAGGATGAGTTTCTATTAGTTTTTCAAGTTGATTTGGATAAATATTATATCCAGATGATATAATTATTCTTTTTGAACGATTAATAAATTTTATATATCCATCTTCATCCATAGATCCAATATCTCCAGTATGTAACCAAATATTACCGTCTTTGTGAATATGCAATGCTATATTAGTTTCTTTCTCATTATTATAATATCCTATCATAACTGTGGGACCATGAACACAAATTTCTCCTGCTTCATTGTAATTTACTTCTTCATCTAGCTCATTAAATATTCCAACATAAATGCCAGGAAGTGGTATACCGATAGCATCAGCTTTTTGCTTTTTTGGATCTCCTAACGATACACCGCATACTGCTTCACTTAGACCGTAACCAGCACTTACTTTTATATTTGCATTGTGCTCTTTTAAAAATTTATTTATTTTATCTCTTAGACCTTTTTTTAAAGTGTCTCCTCCTACTAAAACACATTTTAGAAAATTAAGATCTATATCTTCTTTCCATTCTTTTAATAATGATTCAAATAAAGTAGGGACACCCATTAATATCTGAGGTTTATATTTTTTTATCATCCAACAGTATTCTCTAACATCAAATTTTGGTCTTAGAATAACATTCATTCCGATTGTTAGAGGAAATATTATACTATGCATTATTCCAAATCCATGAAATATTGGCATTAAAGCTAAACAAGTATCATTTCTTTGTAAATAGCTTTGACCTATAGTAGCACTTTTAATAAATGCTATTAAATTGCCATTTGATAGTACAACGCCTTTTGGAGTACCTGTAGTTCCTCCACTATGGAGAATAATAGCAGGATCATCTTTATTTCCTTTAGTATTATATTCTTTAAGATAAAGATCTTTAGCTTCTTCTAAGAAATCATGCCATATTTGATATTTTTTGTTATTTTTGGTAAGTGTTATTTTTATTTTGTTTTTACGATATCTTATCTTATTTAAAAAAGTCATATAATCATTTATACTTACAAGAATAATTTTTTTAAGCTTAACTTTTTTTATAATGTTTTCTACTTTTAAGTAGTCACTGTCAATAATAATTAATACTTTACTATTGGTTTCATTTATACAATTCATTATTTCATTTTCTGAACTTACAGGATGAATGAAATTAGTGACTGCTCCTATTTTATTTAATGCTAATAATGAAACTACACCTTCTAATGTGTTGGGGAGGCAAATAGTAGCTACATCATTTTTTCTTACTCCGTAGTTATATAAACCTTTTGCACAGTCATCTATATTACTTAGTAATTCATTATATCTTATTTTTCTGCCATAATAATCTAGACATATAGAATTTCCAAATTTTATTACTTTTTCTTCAAAAAAACTATATAATGAAATATCTTCAATGTCTAAATTCATTGCTTTTTTTTCATAATATTTTCTCCATGGAGCGTTTGGTTCTTTCTTAAATATTTTAAAATTAAAAAAATTCACTTAGCACACCGCCTATACTATTTATTACTTTAACTATACAATAGATATTGAAAAAAGTAAATGTGGCTTTTTAGTTAAAATGAGAATTGTTATAAAGAAATAATAATTATTTTTTGAGAAGTTTTGATGTATTATTATATATTTTCTTTGTATTAGTTCTACCTACAACATAGTCCATTGATGCATTATAAAAGTTTACTATATAGAGTAATTTATAAGTAGTAGGGCGTCTTACACCAGTTTCAAAACTAGAGTAAGTTGTTTGAAAAAATCCTATTTTATCACTTAACCTGTTTTGCGTTAAGTGATTTTCTTTTCTAAGTTCTAACAATCTTTCACATATTTTTTTGTAGTCAATCTTTAATTTTTCTGAATGTTCTACTTTGTTAGATATACCTAATAGATAATCTAGATTAACATTATAATAATTTGCTAGTACATTAACTTTCTCTAAAGGTATATCATTAGAACCTTTTTCCCATTTAGAATAAGTATTTTCTTTTACATTTAACATTTTTGCGATATCTTTTTGTTTTAAATTGTTATCATGGCGTAGCATTGCCATTCTGTTTCCAGCTTCTTCCAATTCAATCACCAAATTTATTGTAATTACGAACTGTTGATATTTGGTTATATCGGACTTTATGTGTTAAAAAATAAAAAAACTTTCAATTTAATAAATTGACTTAAAATTTATCTTAGAAATGGTAATTTGATTTAGGGAAATTAATAAATTGAATGGCAAATACACTATTAATTCTAGAAAATCGTAATTTTTCAAATATTGTAATTTTTGTTATAGTGACTTTAGAAAGAGATATTATGAGAAAGGAGGAACTTTTATATTTAGTGAATATGTTAAACCTATGGAAGTAATTGTTGATAGAATAGAGAATAATTTAGTAGTGGTTGAACTAGATAAAGGAAAAGTTATGACTTATAGAATAGATAAACTTCCTACTGTTAAAGAGGGGGATGTTCTAGAAATTAATAGTGATACTAAAGAAGTTTTTGTTAATAAAAAGAAAACGAAAGAACGTAAGAAGAAAATAAAAAAACTAATGGATAAAGTCTTTACTGATTAAAGAATCTTATCTATTAGTCCATAGTCTTTAGCTTCCTTAGCTTCTAAGAAATAATCTCTTTCTGTATCTTGTTCTATTTTTTCTAATTTTTGTTTAGTGTTTAAAGCTAGGATTTTGTTTAGCTTTTTTTTAGTTTTAATGATATGTTCTGCAGCAATTTTTATTTCTGTCGCTTGACCTTCTGCTCCTCCTAGTGGTTGATGTATCATTATTTCACTATTAGGTAGAGCATACCTTTTACCAATTTTACCACTAGATAGGAGAAAAGCTGCCATTGATGCAGATAGTCCCATACAAATAGTGGAGACATCACTCTTAATTAAATTCATCGTATCATAGATAGCGAAACCTGCTGTTACAGAGCCTCCTGGGGAATTAATATAAAGAGATATATCTTCATGATTTAGAGAATCTAGGTAGAGTAATTCTGCAACTATTGTATTAGCAGATTCATCATTAATAGTACCACTTAATATAATTATTCTATTTTTTAATAACTTAGAAAAGATATCATAACTTCTTTCACCATTTATTTCTTTATCTACAATCATTGGTATTAGATTCATATTATCACCTAATTCTACTATATCCAAATAAACTTTAAATTATACCCTACAAGATGTGGCAAAATTATTAGACTTTGCATGGTAAGTTTGATATAATCATATATAGAATTAAGAGGGTGTTAAAATGATAGAAGATGTTAAAGTAACAATAAATGGTAAAGAAGAGATAGTACCTCGTGGTACAACCTTATTGCAACTAAGTAAAGAATATCAGAAAGATTATCGTTTTCCTATTATTCTTGCAAGTGTTAATAATATATATAAAGAACTTAGTTATGTAGTTAATGATCCTTGTGGAATAACCTTTTATGATTTAAAATCTAAAATAGGTAATAGAGCTCATATTGCTGGGTTGACCTTTCTTTTAGTAGTTGCTGTTAAAGAGATATTTGGACTAGATGCTAATATTAAAGTAATGCACTCTTTAGATAAGGGAATTTATATTAAAACAAGTTTTCCTCTTACTGAGACAATTCTTAAATCAATAGCTAGAAAGATGTTAAAGCTAGTTGAGATGGATCTATCTATTACTAAAGTTAGTGTTGATAGAATATCTGCAATACATTATTTTGAGAGTATTAATGATTTAGCTAAGGCTAAAATTATGAAGTATAATACTAATACATCTATTACTCTTTATAGACTTTCTAATTACTATAATTACTTCTATGGACAAATGCCTCCATCTACAGCTAGTTTAAAAGAGTTTAAACTAACTTATGTCGATGATAATGGTTTTGTATTACAGTTTCCTACAGAGTATTCTCATAATCAAATTAAAGCTTATACTCATCATCCTAATATGTTTAAAGTCTTTAAAGAATGTAGAGAGTGGACTAAATTAATGAAAATAGAAACTATTGCAGATTTAAATGAAGTTGTTAGTCGTGGTAAAATTGCAGATTTAATAAGAATAGATGAAACTTTACAGAGTAATAGACTCTTAAATGTGGCTAGAAAGATAGTAGATAATAAAAAAGATAAAAAAATAATATTACTTGCAGGTCCATCTTCTAGTGGTAAGACTACAACTACTACTAAACTTTGTATGTATTTAAAGAGCTTTGGACTTAATCCTAAAATGATTAGTATGGATGATTATTTTGTGGATAGAGATAAAACACCAGTGAATGAAAAAGGTGAGAAAGATTATGAGGCGTTTGAGGCAGTTGATAATAAACTATTAACTAAACAAATTAATGAATTATTAGAAGGTAGGGAAGTAATGGCTCCTATATATAACTTTAAAGAAGGAGTTAAAGAGTTTGTTAAAGAGTTAAAACTAGATAAAGATGATATCTTGTTAATAGAAGGAATACATGCATTAAATCCTAAAGTGTTAAAGGAAATACCTGCTAAGAATAAATTTAAAATATATTTATCTGCTTTAACAGAACTTAATATAGATTACCATAATCGTTTTCCTACTACAGATAATAGACTTTTAAGAAGAATAATTAGAGATAATAGAACTAGAGGTTATAATGTAGTAGATACTTTGAGAGTTTGGAGTAATGTTAGAAGTGGGGAAGAGAAATATATATTCCCTTATCAAGATGAAGCGGATGTTACTATTAATACAGCTTTAATATATGAGTTAGGTGTATTAAAAACTTATGTAGAGCCATTACTTTATTCAGTAGATGAAGATTCTCCTTATTATGAAGAGGCAAAGAGACTTCTTAATGTATTAAGATTAATTCTTCCTATTCCAAGTGAAAGTATTCCTGATGACTCTATAATTAGAGAATTTATTGGTGGTAGTTGTTTTCATGATTAAGGCTTTTAGAGTCTTTTTTTTTGTCTTGACAACAGTTATCTATTATGATACTTTATATGTATAAGAGGCGATATATAAAAGATGGGGAAAGGAGGATATTTGAAAATTTTAAAAAAAGATTGAATTTTTAAAATTCGGGGTACTTTTTAGGGTTAATTTTCCATTTTTCCCTAGAGAATTTATTAAATTGATCCCCATTTTAGGACTGAATTTTCAAAATTACCTTTTTGCATTAGTTTTTTACTTATGTTATATCTATTGCAGCGGGGTGATGTTAATGAGTTCTAAAAAGAAGATGACTCCTGAAGATAGAATAAAAGAACTACAGGAAAAAGGAGAAGTATTTCCTGCCAGTAATGATTATATTTATAAATGTATCATGACTAAGTGTTTACTATTTAAAGCAGATATGACTTATCAGATAACTGGTATATCTAAAGAGTTAATACTAAAAACTTATTATGAGAAGAATACTGAATTTGTTGTAAGTAATGCTTTGGAACGTGGTAAAAGATCTGATATATTATTTGGCATAGAAGGTTATGTAATTAATTATGAGTTAAATAATAAATATAGTTTAGCACTGATAGTAAGAAATGATAATTATTTAGATAAAGTTAAAATAGATATATCAAATAAAAACTATAGTTATAATAACATGCCAAAGGCAATCCAGATTAATTTAAATAATTTTAATCATCTTAATAAGAAAAATGTAAAAGAAGTCTTTAAATCAAGAGATGAAAATGGAGTTGTAGAAGATGTTAAATGGGAAAAATATCATTTAAGTTTTTTACAAGTATATAAGAAATATAAAAAAGGTTTAGAACTTACTAAATTAGAGAAAGAAATGTTAATACTAAGATTAAGAAAAATAGAAGAAATAGATGCGTTAGCGAAAGGAGATGTTGAATTGATGGAAGTTGCTAATGAATTAAAGAGATTAAGTTCAGATGTTAATACAGTATTATTATATGATGCAGCGGAAGAGAATGAAAAGATGATGAGAAGTCTTAAAGAAGAAGGAGAGAAAGATGGTATTAAGAAAGGTGCTAGTAATGAGAAGAAATCTATTGCTAAAACTATGTTAAAAGCAGGAGAAAGTGTTAGTAAAATAAAGAGTTATACTGGTCTTTCTAAAAAAAAAATAGCAAGGTTACTGTAATTACATAGTTGAAGTGAATTTGGATGTGGTAATGTTTGGTTAATTTACAGCAAATAAATTTCGACAAAGTTCTTCCATAATTTTCCAAAAAATGATATTATTGTGTTAGAATAATTTGATAATATAGGGAGGTAGATAAAGATAAATGATAAAAAAACTAGGGGGAACTTTAAGAGATAATAAGAAAAAGGTGGCTATTGTTACTCTTGTAGTTCTTTTGATTATAATTATTGGTGTATCATATGCTTGGCTTAGAACGGTTATATTTGGACAAGAAGATGTACAGATTGTAGTTGGTGATATTGATTTAGTTTTAAATGAAACAAGTGAAGGAATTCAACTTGTAAACGTTATTCCTACTTATGATGATGAGGGTAAGAAAGCAAGCCCTTATACATTTTCTTTAAAAAATAAAAGTAACATTGATTTATATTATACATTATCTTTAGTGGATGATGAGGAAGCTTTGGCAAATTGTCAGACAACAGATGGAGGAAGTTGTGAACTGTTAGATCCTAGAGATATAAGGTATGAATTGAAGTTAGGTGAGAGTACTTTTACAGGAAGTTTAGCAGATTCTTCTATTATTAGTTATGGTGTAATAGATGCAACTGATACTATTGATGGTGAACTTAGAGTTTGGCTTAATATTAATGCAACTAATGAAGCGATGGGTAAAGTATATTTAGGACAACTTAAAGTATTTGCAACACAGCAGGTAGATGGCTTTGATTTTCAACAAGGAAACGATGGTGTTAATGCTCCTGAGATGGATACTAATATGATAGCGGTGCGTCATGATGGATATAATTGGGTTAAGACTGATGAAGATAATGGTTGGTATAATTATGGTATGGGTATATGGGCTAATGCTATAACTGTAAAAAGTGATAAATTACAAGAATATATAAGTGCTCCAGTTGGGACAGAAATTAATATGGATGATGTAGAGACAATGTGGGTATGGATACCTAGATATAGTTATACTATAGGTAGTGAGAATGGCTCTTCATATTATGGCAAAAGAGGAGTATATTTAAGTAGTAATCCTACTGCAACTTTACCAGGAGAGATAGATGTTAAATTTATCGGCAAAGATGAAAAAGATACTGGAACTGCTAAATATCTTGCAACAGAGAAACCAAAGAATTGGTATACTCCAGATGCTTTTACGTTTGGTGATGAAGAACTTAGTGGAATCTGGGTAGGGAAGTTTGAGACTTCTAGTAGTGATCCTTTAGCAAGTTATGGAGGAGGAAATACAACAACATTAGATCCAATGATAAAACCTAATGTAACAAGTTGGCGATATATTAATGTAAGTAATATATATCAAGTAGGATTAAAATTAAGTGCATCTGGAAATAGGTATGGATTTAGTGAAAATATGAATTCACATGCTATGAGAAATGATGAATGGGCTGTAGTTAGTTATCTTAGTCAAAGTAAATATGGCAAGCTAGGTAATGAAAATTTTATAGGTGTTAATAAAGAAGTATATCAAAATAAGTCAAACGAATATATAACAGGATGTAGTTATGGAAGTCCTTCTAATGGAAATACAGATTATGGTTGTCAATACAGATATGATGATAATATAAGAACAGAAGATGGAATGGTAGGAAAAGGAGTAGGTGCATCTACAACAGGTACGATATATGGTGTCTATGATATGAGTGGAGGTGCCTGGGAATATGTAATGGGAAATTATAATGATATTGTAGGAAACAGCGGATTTGAAGAACCATTAACATTAGATTCTAAATATTATAATAAATATACAAGTGAAAATGTTAGTGTAGCCTGTGATGGAAGTGAATGTTTAAGCCATGGTTTATCAGAAACGAGTGGTTGGTATAGTGATTATCACAATATGGTTAACGTGCAGTATCCCTGGTTGTTGCGCGGCGGTCACTGTGCTGATACTACTGCTGCGGGTGTGTTCTACTTCAATGCCTGGAATTTTGGTAATGCTAATAGTGTCGGCTCGTTCCGCCTCGTGATGAGCGTGACTAGTCCGTAAGGACTAACTCTTTGGCACTCAACAAAATAAGATGGTAAAAATAGAGAAAGAAAGAATATTGTCGAATTATTCGAGATGATTAGCCTTGGTGCCCTCTTTTTTGCACCAAGGCGTTTTTTTGAATTTTTGATTTTTGGAAAAGAAGTAGTAAATAGCCCGGGGCTTATCTTTTGATAAGTCCCGGGCTTTATTATATTTCAATAAATTTATCTTTACCTACACCACATATTGGACATTTCCAGTCATTAGGTAAATCTTCAAATTTGATTTTTTCTTTTTCATCATCGTAAATGTATCCACAAATTGTACATTTATATCTTTTGCCTTTTTTCATTTGATTCTCCTTTTCTTCAATTATGTTATATGTAGGTGCTTTAGACGATGTTTTTCCTTTCAATACTTCATGATAATATTTATATGTCATTGGTTTTTTGTTTTCTACTTTTTTTGTTTCTTTTACTTTTATTAAGAATATGTCATGAGTATTAACATCTATTATATTTATAACTTCTCCTATTATATATCCACATGTTTTTTCTAATACTATTGGTAAACTATCTATTTCTTTCCATTTTACATCTTTAAACTTGTCTATATCCTTTGATGAAAAATATCCAAATGTTGATATAAGTTTTTGATCTGCTTCTTCTGTTAAAATAGAAATTGCACATTTTTTGTTTCCTTTAAAATTTTATTTGTATAGTTTTCTTTGTTTATACTTACTGAAATTATAGGTGATTTTGAAGTTATTTGTGTTACTGTACTGATAAGGCATCCTACATTTTTATTTTTCACTTTTGTAGTAATTATATACATACCATATGATATTTCATTTAAAACATTTACATCCATTGTATACTCCTTTCATTTTTATTATATCACATTAATCATTAGTAAAATTGGAAAAAACTCCCATTGTTATTTAATTTGTATTTTTGTACAATCACTATGTCATCTATAAATAGATGATAGGGATTAAGTCATATGTCCATTTTGTTTTAGGTGGATTTGTTCGCTCGTATATTGTGCTTTTATAGCTTGGTTGTTGCGCGGCGGTGATGCTTTTTTTTTGTTTGCTTTCGACAGTGTTCTTTGTTGCTCTATTTTGTTTTGATGCTCGTATAGCTCGTTCCGCCTCGTGATGAGCATGACTACGATATAATCGTAATTTAAGTTATTATGTATATAATAAAAAATTAATATCCTAGAGATTTAATTCCTACTTTTATAAGTGAACTTATATATATGATGATGGTTAGTAGTTTATTTGGGCGAATATCAGTAGTCATAGGCAAGGCTTTTCCCTTGCTTTTTGTTGTTTTTAATGATAGTTTTATAGTGGGAGAAACTTAATATGCCTTTTCTTTTTTTTGTTGGTTGGTACGCGGCGGTGGCTATAATTCTTCTAGTGCAATTGCTGGTGTATTCTATTTCAACAATAACGGCATTACTGGAGGTGCTAACAACGATAACTCGTTCCGCCTCGTGATGAGAACTATGATGTAAGAGATATTTAAGTTATTATGGATATAATAAAAAATATATATCATAGAGAGTTTTTTCCGATTCATTATGAGTAAAAAATGAAGTAATATTTTTCTAGTTAGTAGATAACGAATACTAGAAAATAATGGTTTATAATTATTTTAAATATATATTGTACTGTTTTGATATTTGTGTTATTTTGTAGAGGGAGAAACTTAATTGTATTATTTTTTTACTGGTTGGTGCGCGGCGGTAACTATACTAATACTACTACTGCGGGTGTGTTCAACTTCAATACCTGGAATTTTGGTAATGCTAATAGTAACAACTCGTTCCGCCTCGTGATGAGAACTATGATGTAAGAGATATTTAAGTTATTATAGATATAATAAAAAATATATATCATAGAGAGTTTTTTCCAATTCATTTATGAATAAAAGAATGAAGTAATATTTTTCTAGTTAGTAGGTAACGAATACTAGAATTTTTTATTTGATTATTGTACTGTTTTGATATTTATGTTATTTTGTAAGGGGAAGACTTAATAACTGTTTTTTGTTTTTTGTAGCTAGTGCGCGGCGGTAACTATAACAATGACACTAATGCAGGTGTATTCAACTTCAACCGTACTAACAATCTTGGAAGTGCTAACACTAACAACTCGTTCCGCCTCGTGATGAGAACTATGATGTGATGATTATTTAAGTTATTATAGATATAATAAAAAATATATGTCATAGAGAGTTTTTTCCAATTCATTATGAATAAAAAAATGAAGTAATTTTTTTCTAGTTAGTAGTTTTACGAATACTAGAAAATAATAGTTTATAATTAAATTTAAATAAATATTGTACTGTTTTGATATTTATGTTATTTTGTAGAGGGAGAAACTTAATAATTGTTTTTTGTTTTTTGTAGCTAGTGCGCGGCGGTGGTTATAATAATAATACTAATGCAGGTGTATTCAACTTCAACAATACTAACATTACAGGTAGTCCTAACAGTACCAACTCGTTCCGCCTCGTGATGAGAACTATGATGTAAGAGATATTTAAGTTATTATGGATATAATAAAAAATATATATCATAGAAAGTTTTTCCTTTTTGCATATGCAAATAAAAAAAAGAAGTAACTTTTTTTCTGACTAGTAGATTAACGAATGTTAGAAAAAAATGCATTTTGGAGGGCGACTATATGGATGATTTAGAGGGACTAGTTATTTATAAACAATATGTAGAGCTTATTTATTATACTCTTACAATACTTTTAAAATATCCTAAGAGTGAACGGTTTTCTTTAGCTCAAGATATTAAAAATTCTACTTATGATGGACTTAAGGATATTATTTATGCTCAGAAAGAATATGATAAGAAAAAAAGACTTTCATATTTAAATGAACTTGATGCTAATCTTAAGATAGTTAAAGTTTTAATTAGAGTTTCTCATAAGAAGAAATATATTAATTCTAAAAATTATACGGCTTGGAGTAAGAAGATTACTAATATTTCTAATCTTAATGGAGGATGGATTAGATCATGCCTCACACGATAAGAAATGCTTTTGATAAACATTTAACTATTGAAGCCTTGCTTGATGCTCATGAACGTGCTAGTAAGACTAAGAGATATTCTAGGGAAGTATTAAAGTTTGATATAGATTTAGAGTCTAATATAGTTAATCTTTATAAGAAGTTAAGGAATGGTACATATAAAATGGGTAAATATAGAACTTTTAAAATATATGAACCTAAAGAAAGAGTTATAAGAGCATTACCTTATGTGGATAGAATTGTTCATCAGTGGTATATTCATGAATTTATTAAACCTTATGTTGTTCCTCGTTTTATTAATGATTCTTATGCTTGTATTGAAGGTAAAGGGACTCATAAAGCGGTTGATAGAGCTCAAGAGTATATGCAGAAGATGAAAAATAAATATGGTACTTATTATATTGTTAAATGTGATATTAAGGGATTCTTTTATAATATAGATAAAGATATCTTATATAATATCTTAAAGAGATTTATTAGAGATGATAAACTCTTGGCTTTGACTTATGAATTTATATATAATGATGGTGAAGAAGTAGGTCTTCCTATTGGTAATTATACTTCACAGTTTTTTGCCAATATTTATATGAATGAACTTGATCATTATGTTAAAGAAGTACTTAAAGTTAAATATTATGTAAGATATATGGATGACTTTATTATGTTTGTTAGGAGTAGGGAAGAAGCTAGGAATGTTCTTAAGGAAGTAGAGAAATATGTAGAGACAAGACTTCATTTAGAACTTAACAATAAGAGTAGATATTATCCTAATAAGATGGGACTCGATTTCTGTGGATTTAGGATATATGAGAGTTATAGATTACTTAGGAAAAGAAGTATTAAAAAGATTAAAAGAAAAGTAAGACGTTGGAATCTACTTTATGAAAGAGGTCTTCTTGACTTAGATAAGACAGTGCTTGAATGGAATTCTTGGTTAGGACATAGTTCTCATGGTAAGTGTTATAAATTACAAATGAATATGTATAATAAAATACTTTTTAAAGAATACTTAAAGAAACCCCAGGAGGATGCTTATGGGAGAATATTATAGTATATCATTTGCGAAAGAGGGTAGTCTTTATGGATATATATGAAAAATCTAGGGGAATTTTACTTATTAATATAGCGATTATATGGTATGTGGTATTTGTTTTTGGACCTTCTACTATGGTTATTGTTGAGTTTAATCTCTATATCATTTTGTTAGCAGGCACTTTATATTTAGTTAATGATAATATTTTTCCATATGCTCTGAAGTATAAAACTATAACTTTTGTTTTTACAGGTATATTTATATTATTACATTTTTTTTCTAACTTGAGTGATATTGAAAATTTTCAGTTGTATTCATTTGTTTATGCATTTCTTAGGTCTATGTTAATCTTTTTAGCTATTTTAGAGGCGGTATTTATAATAGAAGGAATAATAAAGAAAAAAATAAATAAAAAGTAATGATTTAGATTGTAAAAATTATTTGCTTTATGTATAATAATTCTAATAATTTTGGGGGTGATTTAATGGATTTTAATAAGATAGATCCACTTACTTATGATAAATATACTTTTGGAAAGTGTATAAGAAAACAAAGGGAGGAACAAGGTGTTTCTGTGAGAGGACTTGCTAAAAATTTGCATATATCTCCAATGTATTTGAGTGATATTGAAAGAGGTAATAGATATGCTCCTGTTAAAGGTAATATTTTAAGTGGTCTAATAGAATATTTAAATATTCCGGAAAACCAAGTTAATTCTTTCTATGATATGGCAAATGCTACTAAAGGGTATAGTGAATATAATAAATATTTAATGGAAAATAGAAATGCTAGATTATTTTTAAGAAAAGCTATGGAGATGGAACTTTCTTCTTTAGAATGGGATGCTCTTAATGATATGTTAGATGATGTTATTAATAATAGGGAAAGCAAAAAGAAAATTAAATATAAATCTAGTTATGATAAATAATTTTTGAAAATGTATTGACAATGGTACATCTTGATGCTATATTAAGTATGCTGATTTAAATTTAGTTTTGCCATGGGCAAAATTTTATTTAAAAGTAAATATGATACACCTGGATATGTGTAAAGAAAGGAGCGAGAAATTACAATGCCTACAGTAAATCAATTAGTACATAAAGGTAGAGGAAAGAAAGTTCGTAAGAGTAAAGCACCAGTGCTTTTAGTAGGAGTTAATACAATCAGAAGAAAACAAACTAATAATCCATCTCCTCAAAAACGTGGTGTATGTACTCGTGTTGGTACTAAGACACCTAAGAAACCAAACTCAGCTTTACGTAAGTATGCTCGTGTTAGATTAAGTAATGGTAAGGAAGTAGATACATACATTCCTGGTATTGGACATAACTTACAAGAGCATAGTGTTGTATTAGTTCGTGGTGGACGTGTTAAGGACTTAATCGGAGTTCGTTATCATATTATTCGTGGCGCACTAGATACAGCGGGAGTTAAAGATAGAAAACAAGGCCGTAGTAAATACGGGGCTAAAAGACCTAAGAATTAATATGTAAAAGAAATCGGAAGGAGGATAAATTATGCGTAAAAGACGTGCTGTTAAAAGAGATATTTTACCAGATCCTATATATAAGTCTAAGACTGTTGCTAAACTAATTAATACAGTTATGCTTGATGGTAAAAAAGGTGTTGCTCAAACTATCGTTTATGATGCTTTTAATATCGTTAAAGAAAAGACTGGTAAAGATTCATTAGAGACTTTTAATCAAGCGATGGAAAATATTAAACCTCTTTTAGAAGTTAAATCTAGAAGAGTAGGTGGTGCTAATTATCAAGTTCCTCAAGAAGTTACTCCAGCTAGAGCTGAAGCTTTAGCATTACGTTGGTTAGTTGGTTTTTCTAGAAAACGTGGAGGACGTGGAATGGCTGATAATTTAGCTAATGAAATTATAGATGCATCTAATGGAACAGGTGCTGCTGTTAAAAAACGTGAAGATACCCACAGAATGGCAGAAGCTAATAAGGCTTATGCACATTATCGTTGGTAGGAAGGAGAAATTATGGCAAGAGATACGTCTTTAGAGAAGACAAGAAACTTTGGAATTATGGCTCATATCGATGCTGGTAAGACTACAACTACTGAGCGTATTTTGTTCCACGGTGGTAATATTCATAAAATTGGAGAAACTCATGATGGTGCTAGTCAAATGGACTGGATGGAACAAGAAAAAGAGCGTGGTATTACTATTACAAGTGCAGCTACTACAGTACACTGGAAAAATCATCGTTTTAATATAATCGATACTCCAGGACACGTAGACTTTACTATCGAAGTTAGTCGTAGTTTAAGAGTTTTAGACGGTTCTGTAGCTTTGCTTGATGCTCAAGCTGGTGTTGAACCACAAATGGAAACAGTTTGGAGACAAGCTGATGAATTTATGGTACCTAGAATTATTTTTGCTAATAAAATGGGTAAAATGGGTGCTGACTTTAATTATAGTCTTAAATCAATAAAAGATCGTTTAGGAGTTAATGCTAAACCTATTGAATGGCCAATTGGGGCTGAAGATGATTTCCGTGGAGTTATTGATTTAGTTACTATGAAAGCAATTGAGTTTGATGGTAAGCCTGAAGAGGATGCTAAGGAGATAGATATTCCTGCTGACTTAAAAGACTTAGTAGAAGAGAAACATGCTGACTTAATTGAAGCGACCGCTGAATTTGATGATGAAATGATGGAAACATACTTAGAAGGTGGAGAAGTAACTGTTGAAATGATTAAACGTGCTATCCGTAAAGGATGCCTTGCAACTAAGTTCTTCCCAGTTATGTGTGGAGATGCTTTAGGTAATAAGGGTATTAAACCTTTAATGGATGCAGTTATTGATTATTTACCAAGTCCACTTGATGTAGAATCAATTAAAGGACATAACTTAAAAGGTGAAGAGGAAGTTCGTCATCCTAGTGATAATGAACCATTTAGTGCTTTAGCATTTAAAGTTATGACTGATCCTTTTGTTGGACGTTTAACATTCTTTAGAGTTTATTCAGGACATTTAGCTAGTGGTAGTTATGTACTTAACTCTACTAAAGATTCAAAAGAAAGAATTGGTCGTATATTACAAATGCATGCTAATAACCGTAAAGAAATTAGTGATGTATATACTGGTGATATAGCAGCTGCTGTTGGACTTAAGAATACTACTACTGGAGATACATTATGTGATGAGAAGAAACCTATTATCTTAGAGAAACTTATTGTTCCTGAGCCAGTTATTCAACTTGCTGTTGAACCTAAGAGTAAGGCAGATCAAGATAAGATGGCACTTGCATTACAAAAACTTGCTGAAGAAGATCCAACATTTAAAGTTCATACTGATCATGAAACAGGTCAAACTGTTATCGCTGGTATGGGTGAGTTACACCTTGATGTATTAGTTGATCGTATGAAACGTGAATTCCATGTTGAAGCTAATGTTGGTGCACCACAAGTTGCTTATCGTGAAACTATTAAGCAAACAGCTGAATGTGAAGGTAAATACATTAAGCAATCTGGTGGTCGTGGACAATATGGACACGTTTGGATTAAGTTTGAACCAAATCCTGATAAAGGTTATGAATTTGTTGATCAAATCGTAGGTGGTGTTGTTCCTCGTGAATATATTCCTGTTGTTGATAAGGGATTACAAGAAGCAATGCAAACTGGTATTTTAGCAGGATATCCTATGATTGATGTTAAAGCAACATTATATGATGGTTCATATCATGATGTTGACTCTAGTGAAATGGCATTTAAGATCGCTGCATCTATGGCTTTAAAAGAAGCTAAGAATAAATGTCAAGCAACACTTCTTGAACCAATCATGAAAGTTGATGTTACTACCCCTGATGAATACTTCGGTAACGTTATGGGAGACTTAACTAGTAGACGTGGTCGTCCACTAGGACAAGAGTCACTTGGAAATGTGGTTAAATTATCAGCAATGGTTCCACTTTCTGAGATGTTTGGATATGCTACTAACTTACGTAGTAATACTCAAGGTAGAGGTAACTTTGTTATGACATTTGATCATTATGAAGAAGTACCTAAAAATATTGCTGAAGAAATTATTAAAAAGAGTGGAAATTAATAGAAACTCTATAAAATTAGTTCTAAACAGTTGCAAATTTAGTAATTGTTAGATAAAATATATAATGAAATTAAAAGAGGAGGAAAAAAATATGGCAAAACAAAAATTTGATCGTTCAAAACCACATGTTAACATTGGTACAATTGGACACGTAGATCATGGTAAAACTACTTTAACTGCAGCTATTACTAAATGTTTACATGATAAAAACCCTGCATGGGCTGATTTTACAGATTATGCAAACATTGATAAAGCTCCAGAAGAAAGAGAACGTGGTATTACAATTAATACTGCACACGTAGAATACCAAACTGAAAAACGTCATTATGCTCACGTTGACTGCCCAGGACATGCTGACTATGTTAAAAACATGATTACTGGTGCTGCTCAAATGGATGGTGCAATTCTTGTAATTGCTGCTACTGACGGAGCTATGGCTCAAACTCGTGAACATATCCTATTATCACGTCAAGTTGGAGTACCTCGTATGGTTGTATTCTTAAACAAATGTGATATGGTTGATGATGATGAGTTAATCGACTTAGTTGAAATGGAAGTTCGTGACTTATTAAATGAATATGGTTACGAAGGAGATGAAACTCCAGTTATTAAGGGTTCTGCTCTTAAAGCTCTTGAAGGAGATCCTAAGTATGTTCAAGCTATCTATGATTTAATGGATGCTGTTGATGAATGGATCCCAACTCCTGAACGTGATACTGATAAACCTTTCTTAATGAGTATTGAAGATGTATTCACTATTACAGGTCGTGGTACAGTTGTTACTGGACGTGTTGAACGTGGACAATTAAAACTTAACGATGAAGTTGAAATCGTTGGTATTCGTGATACTCAAAAGACAGTTGTTACTGGTATCGAAATGTTTAGAAAACAACTTGATTATGCAGAAGCTGGAGATAATGCAGGAGTTTTACTTCGTGGTATCTCTCGTGAACAAGTTGAACGTGGACAAGTTCTTGCTAAACCTGGTAGTGTTAAACCTCATAGCAAATTTAAAGCTGAAGTTTACGTACTAAGTAAAGAAGAAGGTGGACGTCATACTCCATTCTTCAGTAACTATCGTCCACAATTCTATTTCAGAACTACTGATGTTACTGGTGTAATTACTTTACCTGAAGGTGTAGAAATGGTTATGCCTGGTGATAACGTAACAATGGAAGTTGAATTAATTCACCCAATTGCTATTGAAAAAGGTACTAAGTTCTCTATCCGTGAGGGTGGACGTACTGTTGGTGCTGGTGTTGTTTCTGAAATCGAAGGATAATAGAAACTTATTAGGAAGCCTTAGGGCTTCTTTTTTTGTGCTTTTTTTGTTATAATTTTTTTGGAAGGTAAGATTTTATGAATGTATTAGCACAGATTTTGGGAGCTTTAGCATTGCTAATTTTAATTATTAGTTATCAACAAACAGTTAGAAGAAGATTTCTTTTTTTACAAATATTTTCAAATACTTTTTATTCATTGCAATATTTAGTTTTAAATGCTTATACTGCGATGCTTACTTGTATAGTTTCTGTTTTTAAAACACTTATATTTTATAATTCCAATAAGAATGATAAGGATACAAGTGTTTTAACTTTAATTTCTTTAGAAATTATTTATATTATTATAGGTGTTTTTACTTATACTTCTTTATATTCTTTGATACCTATTGTTATTGCTTGTATTTATACTTATGGTACTTGGCAAAAAGAATTAAAAATAACTTATATTATAGGTGTTTTTTCTTCTGTTTTATGGATTATATATAATATTATTGTAGGTGCTTATGTTTCTGTAATTAGTAATTTCTTTGAACTTTTTGCAAGTTTGATAGGCTTTGTTAGGATATTTAAAGTAACTAATAAAGATAATTAGTTTACGATTTCTTGTATAAGTGTTATACTATTTATGGTGTTTAATATGAATAGAAAAGAGATTATTTTAGGGGTTATTGGTATTGTTGTAATAGTAGTCGTTGCTTTCTTTCTTGCTAACATTATTCATGATTATAATGTTGATTCTATCAATAAAGAAAATGAAACTGAAAATGAAGGGCAGAAAGAGGATAAAATTGAAGTAGATGGAATAGAAATTAATTTTAAAACTTATAGGGTTGATAGCAGTTTCTTTTTAAATGTTCCTGATACTTTTATAATGTTAGATGAAGCGACTTTAAAAGAAAAATATAATTATAATGAACGACCAGAGCTTGTATTTATGAGTAATGATGATTTAGAACACATCTTTATTAGTACTACTGATGAGGCCATGACTGATGATGGATTAGAAGCTTATCTTAATAATAGGATAGTTGGTCTTACTAATATGACTATTTTAGATAGTGGAACTTATCAGAATTACGATAAAACTTTTGCAAAATTAGTAGCAACTGATCAGAATACTTATTATAATATTAGATTCTTTACTCTTGAAAATAAGCTTGTATCTGTTGAGTTTAATACTCAAGTTGGTGTTTATAAAGAGTGGGAAGATGTTGCTAATGAAGTAATGGATAGTATATGTTTTAATGAAGAAGATATAAAAAAATATTCTAGCGATTAGAATATTTTTATTTGTAAAAATCATTAGCAATTTTTTCAGCAAAACTAGCAGTAGAATCAGATAACATATGTAAATAAACAAATATTGCTTCTAGAAAATCATCTAAAGTGAAATTTTCTTTATTTATATCAATAATTTCTCTATTTAACAAAAGAGTGTGATTATTATTTATATCATTATTTAATTTTTCCCATATAGCGATATTTTCTTTAAACAATTTTATAATCTCATCTTGCTTTTCTTTAGTGGAAAGATTTTTATAAGCTTCTACTAAATTATTAAATTCTTTGTTATTTAGATTTTCCACTTGAAATTGTTTCACCTTTTAATTTAGCAATTTCTTCATCTATATGGGCATCCATAGTTGCTCTTTGTGCTTCATCTCTTGGAGTGTTTCCACTAAATCTAGCATGAAATAGCTGTCTTTGCTGTTCTAATTCAGCAATTTTTCTA
This sequence comes from uncultured Bacilli bacterium, assembly GCA_944332025.1. Taxonomy (GTDB): domain Bacteria; phylum Bacillota_I; class Bacilli_A; order RF39; family UBA660; genus Onthousia. The sequence continues at coordinate 4,802 of CALVJB010000005.1, read as the reverse complement.
TCAACTGATTCATTATTAATTGCTTGTTCTGCGGCATCACCATATTGTTTCATGATATCATCACTATCATATAATGGTTTAGGCTTTTTACCTGTAAAAATAGCACCTAATTTTCCAAACACACTTTTCTTTTTATAGTCACTTTGAGCTTGTTCATACATATCATGAGCTGTAGCAGTTATTTCACTTTCTTTTGCTTCTTCTCTTATTCCTTGATAAAATTTGTTTCTAGCATTTTGTATATTAACATTTTTATCATAATTTTTTATTTGTTCTTTTAAATACTTAATGTGATTAATTAAAGAACGAGCTCTTACTGGATCTGTATATTCATTGTAATGAACTTCTTCACCATAAGTTTCTCCTTTTTCATAATCATATTTAACTGGATTATGCTTATCACTACTAATAGATGCTAATTCACTTTCAGCAGCCCATAACTCTTTTTGTAATTTATTTAACCTTTCCATAATTAACTCTCCTTTCTTTGATTATAGCACATTTTTGATAATCATATGTTATTAATAATAATTTTTACATATAATGTGTAAAACTATTAGATTTTATTTCTTTTTTTCTTTGTTTAAATTCTTATATAAATTATAAGGTAGAGGGCTAACAATAAGTTCAAATTCTCCGATATATTCAGTTACTAAAGAATTAAATCCTAGTTTCATTTCGTTAAGACCACTGTATTTTGTTATTTTATTAAATTCTCCGCTTACTGCATTTAAATTTATATACTTAAAGTTTTTATTTTTGTAGTCATTTACCATTTTCCATTTGATAAGATAGTTTGGATTTAGAGTTTTAAAATTTTGATTAAATCCCTCTATTATTAAGTAACCAACATTGTCGTAAGTTAGATTTAAAGATGTTCCTATTATTAAACCTTCAGGATTTTCTTTTAGTAAGTTAGTAGCCCAAACAAGATTTTTTTTGTAGGTGTTTACTAATTTGTCAGATTCCATTTTTTCGTTAATTAATTTCTTTTTAGTGTTCTCGTTTTTGCTATTCTGTATTTTATTAGCTAGGTCATTATTTACTTCTATTTCTCTTTCATATTGTAATCTACTAGTAATGACAAAAGTTTCTGTGTTTAGTTTAGCAAAGTATAAGTCAATATTATTTTCAAAATTATTGTAGAAGTCTATATAATAACTTAAAGACTTATCATATTTCTTTTTTATAAGTTCATAAAATAAATCTAATTCTTCTTTACCACCTTTATATATTTCAACACCGCTTCTAATAGCTTTCTTAATCTTATGTCTTACTCTTTTTTCAAAGCTTTGATATATATCTTTAATATCATCATTTAGAGTAATAATCGCTTCAAATCTTGGTTTTTTACTTTCAAAAAATAAGTTTGGTCCTAAATAGTTATATCCTGAGGCTTTAAGATTTTCTAAAGCAATATTAGAGTCATTATTAATATTCATTATTTTACCATCTTTATTTCTAATGTTTACAGGAAGATAAGGGTCAATTGTAATTGAAATAAAGCCTTGTTTGCCTAATAATTTTTTTAGTCTTGTAGAAAATTCTTTTAAATTATTAATATTAGTGTAATCCAAAAGAAAGCCACGTGGTGCATAGGCAATTTTGTAGTTCATCATTACTTCTTTATATAGAAGTAATGATGCTCCTAAAAGATTACCTGAATCATCTATAATACCAATGTAGTGAATATCATAACCATGGTTTTTGATAGTTTTTCCGTAAGCTGATGTTTGATAATAGTTACGATATTTATGAGTGCTTGCAAATTTGTCAAAACTAATTTCATCTAAAGTTATTATTTTCATATAAGACCACACTTTCTTCTATTAAATTATATCAATATATTTATTACTTTTCAATTAAAGGGTTTAAATATTTCTATTATTTAGTATAATGTTATTGAAGGAAACGAGTGATGATTATGTTTGAAAATAAAAAAATATTAGTATTAGGAATGGCACGTAGTGGTTATGAAGTGTGTAAATATTTGAGTAAATATAATAATACTATTATTTTAAATGATGGAGGAAGTCGTGATAAGCAGGATGAGAGTAAAGTTTTAGAATTAGAGAAGCTTGGTGTTACTTTAATATTTGATAGTCATCCTGATGATTTACTTGATGATAGTTTTGATTATGTTATTAAAAATCCTGGTATTAGAAATGATCATAAGTATGTAGTTAGGGCGAAAGAGTTAGGAATAGAAGTTATTAATGAAGCAGAGATGGCTTATAGATTATTACCTAATGATGTTACATTAATTGGTATTACTGGTACTAATGGTAAGACTACTACGACAACTCTTACTTATGAGATGATAAAGAAGAGTGGTAAGAGAGTGCATTTAGCAGGTAATATTGGTTATCCTTTGTGTAGTTTTTTAGAAAAGTTAGAGAGTGGAGATATTATCGTGATGGAAGTATCTTGTCAACAACTTGCTAATATGAAAGAGTTTAGACCTCATATTGCTTTAATGACTAATTTGGCTGAAGCTCATATAGATTTCTTTGGTAGTTATGAAGAATATAAGAAAGTAAAACTTAAACTTTTTGCAAATCAGCGTGATGATGATATTGCTATCTTAAATATAGAAAATGATGAAGTAATGAAGGGTACTACTGATATTAAGAGTAATGTTAAGTACTTTTCTTCTAAACATGAGATAAATGGAGCATACTTTATTGATAATAAACTTTATTATTATGATGAATTTATTATGAATAGAGACGAGTTCTTACTTAAGGGTAATCATAATGTTGAGAATGCTTTAGGGGCAATGATGATTGCTAAAGAAGTGGGAGTAGATACTGAATCTATAGTTGGTGTTTTAAAGACATTTACTGGTGTTAGACATAGATTAGAGTTTATAGATAAAGTTAATGGAGTATCTTATTATAATGATACAGAGGCTACTAATACTAAGTGTACTACTATTGCATTATCATCATTTGATAAGAATGTTATCTTAATACTTGGAGGATTAGAGCGAGGTCAAGACTTTCATGATTTAGATAATTTTATTAGTCCAGTTAAAGAAATAGTTGGTATTGGGGAATGTCGTGATAGAGTTAAAGAATATGGAGAGAGTGTTGGTATTAAGACTAATACTTTTGAAAAATTAGTTGAGGCGATGAACTATATCAATAGTGTTGTAGAGAGTGGAGATATAGTGTTACTTAGTCCTGCATCTGCATCATGGGATCAATATAAACAATGTGAGGATAGAGGGGATGAATTTAGAGATATAGTTAGGGGCATTAAAGATAGTGAAAAATAGTATAAATAGTGCTAAAATAGGAAATAAAGAATTGATTAATTTACTTATTGATGTGGCAAATGAAAATAATGTAGATATACAAGAAGATAGTTTATCAATAATACATGATATTATTTTGGAATATAAGGTGTTATGTGAGCATTTAAGGAAAGATTATGTTGTAGGAGATTTAGATACATTTAAAATGGCATCTTGTTTGCTTGTTTCTATTAATAGACATGGTTTTACTGAGGATAGTTTTGTTAATGCTTCTATAGCGGTAGACGCAGCATATAAAATGTGCGAAAAACCTTATATAAATGTAAGAAATGCTACAATAAAATTAGAAGAAGTTGATTTTAAAGAAGTATTTAAAGATGATATGGAATTTTATCAGACTACTAAAAATATGTTAATTAATTCTTTAATTTATGAGAAAGGTTCTTCTTTGACTTATTTTTTAAATTTAGAGCAATTTTATAATGTTGCTTTAGAAAGAAAATATCAATATGTTAAAACTGCTATTTGCAAGAAACATAAGAAAAGAAAACATTAATTTGTTTATTGAAGTTTAGGAGGTTTAAATATGATGACTAGTTTTAAAGATGAAGATTATAATACTTTAATACTTACTTTTGATAAGAATAGTGATATTGTTACTTTTGAAAAAGATATAAGAGAAGCAGAAGAACTTGGGTTTAAGTATTTGTTTAGAATATTTGTTTCTTATGGTAGAAATAATCCTGCTAATTATGGGTCTAAAATTAACGAGCTTAATTTACAAGTTGATGAGCTTTTAAAAGAAAGTTCTCTTACTGATGTTTCCTATACTGCTAGTGTATTGGGAGATTATTTTCCTGAAGCTTATGCTGTTGTTGCTGATGAAGAAGACGTAACTACTATTGTTCCTGTGAGAATGGCTTCTGCTATATCAATGAGAGAGTTTAAGAATAAGAAAAATGTGAAACAAAATGTAAAGAAATGTTAAAAATGTTTCACGTTTTTTGCTTTTGTTGTATAATATGTTTAAGAAAGAGGTGTGGTATTTATGAATGACAATGTCGAGATAATGAACATTTTACATTATAAACATAATTTAGAGGAACAACTTAATAATATGATTTGTGGTTCTATTGAAGTTAGAGAAAAAGATGCAAAGAAATATATTTATGTACACTATAGAGAGCTTGGTAGAAACGTATCTAAGTATGTAGGGGAATATAGTGATGATTTGTATAACTTGATTTTAAATAATAATCTAAAGTCTAAAGAGTTAAAGAAAGAAATAAAAACTTTAGAAAAAAAGTTAAAGGAGTTAAATTATCAAGAGAGTGAACTTAGTGATGAAGTTAAACTTAATATAGATTTTGCTAAGAGAAACTTAGTAGATTCTATTTATAATCAAGCGATGTTAGAAGGCGTAGTTACTACTTATGCGGATACAGAAAGTATCATAGAAGGAGGTAAAGTAAATGGAATGACTTCTACTGATATTATGAAAGTTGTTAATTTAAAACATGCTTGGGAGTTTGTTTTAGATGAA